>CAYMLE010000039.1:6103-19068 GCA_964391115.1 uncultured Herbinix sp.
AGACTCTTCTACAGCAACTTCAACCGATAATTCTTCAGATTCATATAATAATTCAAATGAGCATTCTAAGGATAATCCTAGTGAGAACTCTAAGGATAGCCCAAGTCAGAACTCTAAGGATAGTACACATGAGAACTCTAAGGATAGCCCAAGTGAGAACAGCAATATGCTTCATATGTTAAAGAACATGATACCTCCAGATCAGATAAACACCTTTGAAAACCTTAGAATGCTTTTTAATACTATGTCATATGATGATAATAGTAAGGCAGATCATAAGAAGGAGTGAAAAATCATGGCCGACTCATCCTGGACGAATAGTTCGAAAATGAAGAATGTGGATCCTCGAAAGCTCACTATATTATTGGAGCTAGTAAAGGAGGCAGAGGGTAAACCCATGGAGCAACTGTTGCCCCTGTTAATGAATACGAATAAACGATTAAGTGAGCAAAATCTTACCTTTAATAAAGATGAAAGTGACATTATGTTGGAAATACTAACAAAAAATATGTCAAAAAAAGAAAAGTCACAATTTGAAATGATACGTAATATGATGCCAAAGAGATGACAACCAAAACCGGAAGAAATGGCCTAACGCAGCGCGCATCCAGTTCCTATACATAACGGTTATACTTCGAATCAAAATAACGGCTCTGTTGCGATACCGTAAGTTTCGGTATTACAACAGAGCCGTATTTTTTATTCTATTATATCCAATCTTATAAAATCATTTCTTGGAACATAAATCCCTAAAATCTAATAACTATAAAATCACAATCAGTCAAGCCAAGAGTATGGATTACCTTGAAATATACTAGCTGTACTTAATCCATAGGATTTTAAAATAAAGTAAAGGATTATAAGAAATAGGAGGAATCGGCATATATTTATGAACCACTTATATTCTGGAGAGGGAATTGTACCACGATCAACTGCCCAGTTAATCTGTTTTTTGAGAAAGAACCATTTCCACAACTTAAAGGTAAGGATTTCAACGATAACGAGGCAAACGGCTAGGATAAAATATACCATTTCCCCTCTCATCCTGGTACCTTTACCGAGCGTTATTGCAATCAGTTGATCATAAAGCTCATTATAAGATATCTTGTTTTCCTTATACTTCTTTGCCTCATATCCATTATATTGTTTAGAAAACAATTCTCGGTCATCCATATTATACAAGGTAATCAAGCTATGTTCCCAATCCGTTGGTTCAGAGAAGCTCACCCTATAACTTGCGGTTATTCGATCAGTTCCTGACTGTGTAATGATTGCCTGAGGATCTTTATTCTTTATCCCTACTACTTCAATTGTACCCGATCTTAATCTATAACGAGTGGTATCCCCTTCGGTTTCTACCTTTGCCTTTGTTATACCATCCAGTAAAACCTGATCGAACATATCGTTTATATAAAAGATGAACATAAGCGTAAAGAAAAAGAGTATGATCCCCTTAACCCAGGCATCTCCTCTTCTCTCTTGGAACTCTTCTATATCCGAAACGTATTTTTTCTTCATATTCTACTCACCTCATTTCTTTTCCATTATTTTACCATATAAGTAATGAAATGTAGTAGAGTTCATATTATTTTAATCCTATTTTAATCTTGATCATCATAGTTCTCGTACAAAATGTATCATCTACCTTATTCCTTGAACAGTTTCAGATAAAACTAATCCACCTGTGCATCTCGGTACATATAGAGATATTCCCGGATATAAAGTAAAAAGGATAAAAGCAGGAAAGCACCGCATACCAGCATTAGAATATTGACTACTACGGTATCTAGGTTAGGAAGCGCTACCAATACCAACATTGAAGCGTAAAAAACAGTGGTTGATACTTTGCCAAACCATTTTGAACCATTGAGTCTCTTATCCTTCTTCAGCATGGCGATCCCAGCTACTAGCATAAAGAGTTGCATGGTAACAAAGAGAATTAATAATAGGTACATCCATTTAATTCTAACTACCAGGACAAAAATCAGCGCTGCCTGAGTTAGCTTGTCAGCCATCGGATCAATTAATTTCCCAAGGTCGGTCACCATATTATAGGTTCGGGCAATAAAGCCGTCGAGAAAATCGGTCAGACCGGATACAAATACAACCGAAGCTGCTTGTAGATATTCTCTTGCTTGACTTGCATTGATATATAGCACAACAAAAACTGGGATCAAGATAAGCCGAATATAGCATAGGATATTCGGAATACTCCATAAATCCTTTTTTGAAAACTTTTTTAATACCTTCATTTAAAATCCCCCTACTATGAGTGATTGTGATTATACGGGCTGTTACGTATTTCTTTATGTCTTTTATTTTATCATAACATATGAAAATGTGAAAGAATATTTTACCATTAATATAACCCATTCCAATGTTTTTAAACTAGAATCTCTGACTTAGTATTATATCTATATTATCATACAACAAGAAAAAGTCCACCCCAGTTCAACTGCTTCCATGAAAAAGCTCTTCCATAAATGTTAAACTGGGATGGACACATTATTAATATGAACCTATTTCACTACGATATTTACAATCTTACCAGGTACATAGATTTCTTTTACGATAGTGCCAACTAATTTATCGGCTAGAGCTTCCTTCGCTGCCACGAATACGGAATCCTTTGATGCATCAGCCGGAATCATCATAGTAGCTTTTGTCTTTCCGTTGAGCTGAACAGCGATCTCAATCTCACTGTCCTTCATCTTCTCTTCATCATGTTCTGGCCAGGTATTGATAAATACACTATTCTCATATCCCAGCTGTGACCATAGTTCTTCACTGACATGGGGAATGAAAGGAGCCAGTAAAATGATGGCGGTCTCCAAGGTCTCTTTGTCAATGCCTCCGGAACGCTTAGCCAACTCAAGCATCTTATTATTGTATTCCATAAAGCCGCTGATAACAGTATTTAAGCTAAAGGTTTCCAGTCGATTGGTTATGTCATAAATCATACGATTTCTTATCTTCACCATCTCATCCGTTGCCTTAACGTTACTGTTCTTATGTTCCATTACCAGGTTATAAAAACGATTAATAAAGCGGTAAACGCCGTCAATACCTCGATCGTCCCATTCAGAATCCAGTTCTGGCGGACCAACGAACAATTCATACATACGTAAGGAATCACAACCATAATCCTTCACAAGCTCATCCGGGGACACAACATTTCCCTTGGATTTGCTCATCTTGGCTCCGTTCTTACCTATCATGCCCTGATTAAATAATCGGGTAAAGGGTTCATCAAAA
The DNA here is from genome assembly GCA_964391115.1 of uncultured Herbinix sp. Lineage (GTDB taxonomy): Bacteria > Bacillota > Clostridia > Lachnospirales > Lachnospiraceae > Mobilitalea. The sequence goes on from CAYMLE010000039.1 coordinate 9,359, forward strand.
TCAATCGCACCAATATCATTCAAGAATTTAGTATAGAATCTAGAGTACAACAGGTGAAGTACGGCATGCTCAACACCACCGATGTACATATCCACCGGAAGATATTCTTTCGCCTTCTCCTTGGACACCAATTCCTTATCATTCTTGCTATCCACATAGCGAAGGAAATACCATGAAGAGCCAGCCCATTGAGGCATGGTATTGGTTTCTCTCTTTGCAGGACCTCCACAGGTAGGACAGGTCGTATTCACCCATTCATGGATATCGGCCAGAGGAGATTCACCGGTGCCGGTAGGCTGATATTTCTCAACCTCAGGTAGCAATAAGGGCAGCTCTTCTTCAGGAACCGGAACTGCTCCACAGTGCTCGCAATGAACAATCGGAATCGGCTCTCCCCAGTAACGCTGACGGGAGAATACCCAGTCTCTTAACTTATAGTTTACTGTCTTCTTACCGATGCCCATGGTTTCCAGCTTCTCAGGAACTTCTTTCTTCGCAATCTCAGAGTCCATTCCATTCCACTCTCCGGAATTAATCATGATGCCTGCTTCCGTATAGGGTTCGGTGTAATTCGGGTCTTCCTTACCATCCTTGGAGATAACCTGAACGATGGGAATACCGAATTTGGTAGCAAAATCAAAGTCTCTATCATCATGGGCAGGTACACACATGATGGCGCCGGTGCCATAATCCGCCAGTACATAGTCGGATAACCAGATCGGAATCGGCTTCTTCGTAATTGGATTAATTGCATAGCTTCCAGTAAATACACCAGTCTTTTCTTTATCCTGTAAACGATCCACGGAGGATCTCATGGAAGCCTTAAAGACGTAATCTTCTACTGCAGCCAGCTGTTCCTTTGTAGCTAATTCTTTGGCCAAATCATGCTCCGGTGCCAGTACCATAAAGGTTGCACCATATAAGGTATCCGGTCTGGTGGTATATACTCGAATGGATTTGTCCATTCCTTCGACAGCAAAATCAACCTCAGCGCCGTAGCTCTTACCGATCCAGTCTGCCTGCATCTTCTTAACCTTCTCAGGCCATTCCAGCTTATTTAGATCCTCCAATAAGCGGTCGGCATAGGCTGTTATCTTTAACATCCACTGTTTCAGATTTTTCTTTGTTACAGAAGTTCCACAGCGTTCACATTCCCCATTAACCACTTCTTCATTGGCCAAGCCGGTTTTGCAGGAGGGGCACCAGTTAATCGGCATCTCCTTCTCATAAGCCAGCCCTGCTTTGAACATTTTTACAAAGATCCACTGGGTCCATTTATAGAAATTGGGGTCCGTGGTATTCACTTCCATATCCCAATCATAGATTGCAGAGATCTCATCGATCTGACGCTTGATATTGGATACATTCTCTGCGGTAGATTTGCTGGGATGAACGCCCATCTTAATCGCATAGTTCTCTGCCGGTAGTCCGAAGGCATCCCAACCCATGGGATGGATGATGTAATAGCCCTTTAGGATCTTATATCTACTCCAAACGTCACTGATGACGTAGCCTCTCCAGTGACCTACATGAAGTCCACTACCAGAAGGGTACGGGAACATATCTAGACAATAGTATTTTGGTTTCTTACCGTCCTGTACATTGACCGGATGACTCTCCCAATGTTTTTTCCACTTTTTCTCGATTTCCTTATGATTATAATGTGTTGACATAGATTCTCCTCCTTAAATTATATCAATATAAATAACTATTGTTCAAATTCTGATATATCATTGTGCTACTTTTTGAAAATTAACATACTCTTTAAAATGAAATTATGCATAGATCAAGCTATCACTTATCATAAGATTATCACTTTCAGAAAAACTCTCATAGTTTGATCTAAGGTTTCAAGACATAAAAAAACCTCCCGTCTTATTCTAGAGACGAAAGGATCCGTGGTACCACTCTAATTCATAATCCTGTAAGGCTACAGAAATTATGCACTTAAATATCGCTAACGGGATTACCGTCCCGACCTACTGTTCGTTCAATCAGGAAGCTCTAAGGCGAGTTGGGAGACTGTTACTGCTGCCTTGCACCAACCGGCCGCTCTCTGAAAGTACATGTTCTCTTAATACTCCTCATCAATGCTTTATAAGTATTTTATTTTCTGAAATTTTATATACAATTAATGCAACGATTATTTATTTAATATAGCATAAATGGAAGTTTTGTCAAGGTCTTGCAGAACCTTTTTATTGTATTGCAGAACCTTTTTATTGTATTAGTTCAAAAACATCAATAAAAAGATACCAGCACAGGTCTTTCTCAGAAACGCCTGTTACCAGTATCTCAAAAATCAATATTCATAATGATATATAACTATTTCTCTGTGATACTTACCTTTTCATGAATTAAGGACTTATTCTTCCATTTACCGGATGCAACCCTTATAACACCTAAGATACCAGTAATAAACCAAGTTACAGAAGTTGCCCAGAAGATTCCTGTAAAACCTATCTGACTTGCAAAGAGGGAGGAAAAGGCAACTCTACAGATTACTTCAGTGATACCCATGATCAAGGGTATTTGAATATCGCCAGTACCACTTAAGAAATTACGGGTAATAAAGATCAATCCAACAAAGGAGTAGAAGAAGCTGGTGATTCTTATTCCTTGTACTCCGTGTCTTACTACATCAATGTCCTGCTTTTGTGTAAACAGGCGCATAATATACTCACCACCAAAATACATCACCGGTAGCATGATCAGACTAAAGGTTAGTATAATGAAGGTTGCTGACTTTATTCCTTTCTTAACCCTGTCAATCTTACCGGCACCGATATTCTGTCCGGTAAAGGAGGCTACCGCTGCGCCTAAAGACATGGATGGCTGTAAAACAAGCTGTTCAATTCGACTAACTACCGTAGTAGCTGCAATTACTACCTCACTGAAACTATTGATTACTCCCTGTAGTACCATCATGGAAATGGATACAAAGGAATTTTGCAAGGCTACCGGAATTCCTAGCCGAATGCATTTCTTAAAGATAGGGAGATCTGGTTTAAATTCCTTTAAAGGTATCCTTAGAAGCTTAACCTTTGTCATGGCATATATGATGCAGCCGATGGCAGATACCCATTGGGATATTATCGTTGCTATGGCAACTCCTGCTACCCCCCAACCAAAGTTTACGACAAATAGCAAATCTAAAATAACATTTAGCACGCTTGCAATGATCAAGAAAATCAAAGGTGTTGTAGAATCACCAAGAGCCCTTAGTACCGCCGCCATTCCATTATAGCAAGCCACTCCAAGAATACCCGCATATGAAATCTTCAAATAGATATTGGACTGTTCAATAATACTTGGCGGAGTATTTAGAAGTTCCAAAAGCCAACGACTGGAGAGAAAGCCAAAAGCTCCCATAATAAGGGAGGCTCCTATGATGATATAGGTAGATGTAGCGAAGCCCTTTCGGACATTGTCATAATCCTTCGCCCCAAAGTATTGAGATATGACTATGGAAACTCCAGCGGAAAGGCCAAAGCTTAGACCAAATATAAGAAACATGATAGAGCCAGTAGCCCCCACTGCCGCCAATGCATCCTTACTAACGAAACGACCAACCACAATAGAATCCACCATGTTATATATCTGCTGAAATAAATTGCCGATCAACATAGGTAAAGAAAATTTTAAAATTAGCTTAGTACTGGACCCGGTTGTCATGTCCCGGGTTATTGCTCTTGCCATATGACACCTCATTCTGTTTTGTTGTCAAGATAGTTACGAAATCCTTTTTTATAGCATGGATGATTTCACAATTATCTATATTGTTATAATGGAGTATTATAACTTCCCATTGTCCAAATGTAAATGTTTTATATCATAAAGATTATGTCGTATCAATATAATTAAGAGACGAATGACGAGTTTAGGAGCATAAAATGTATTGGCATAGTATATCCATCGAAGATGCTATGAAAGAGCTAAAGGTCAAGACTGACCAAGGGCTATCAAGCAAAGAAGCAAAATTAAGACAGCAGATATTCGGGAAGAACATCCTGGAATCCAAGAAGGGGAAGAGCCTATTAGGTAAATTTCTTGCCCAGTTTGCAGATTTTATGATTATTGTTCTGATCTGTGCTGCTGCTGTCTCATTTATTGTATCCTATATGGAGGGAAAACCCGATTTTGTAGATCCGGTTATCATATTACTTATCATTATGCTGAATGCCACTCTTGGTGTTTTGCAGGAAACGAAAGCGGAGAAAGCGCTGGAAGCCTTGAAAAAGCTGTCCGCACCCACGGCACATGTTATACGAGATAACAAATTACACGAGATCAATGCTGCTGATATCGTCCCTGGTGATATTATTCATCTAGAAACCGGATGTTATGTACCGGCCGATGCTAAATTGATCCAGGCAATTAATTTAAGGGTAGAAGAATCCTCCTTGACAGGGGAATCCCATCCAGTTGAGAAGCTTGCGGAGGTAAGACTCCGTGAGGATACTAACCTAGCAGATCAAATCAATATGGTCATGGCAACCAGCATGGTTACCTACGGGCGGGGTCTAGCGGTAGTTACCGGAACCGGCATGAACACCCAAGTAGGCCATATAGCAAAGCTAATCATGGAGGATGATACTCCTTCTACTCCCTTACAAAAGAGGTTGGCTAAAACCGGACGGATTCTTGGAATTACGGCTTTACTTATCTGTATCATAATCTTTTTTGTAGGTATCCTTAAGCAGCTTCCGGTATTTGATATGTTTATGACCTCCGTAAGTCTGGCTGTGGCGGCGATTCCAGAAGGTCTCCCGGCCATAGTAACCATCATGCTATCCCTGGGTGTCCAGAGAATGGCTAAGAAAAATGCTGTAATTCGTAAGCTCCCTGCTGTGGAGACCCTAGGTAGTGCTACCGTCATCTGTTCCGATAAGACAGGAACCCTGACCCAGAATGTCATGACCGTTACAGAAATCTGCTCCATCAATGGCAAAGAACAAATGAACAGTGAGTTTGGATTATTTCTACTGTCTCACGCTTCGCTCTGTAACGATGCTATGCTTCAGATAGAGCAAGGCCAGGCCGAAATAAATGGTGAACCTACGGAACGAGCACTGGTCATGGCTGCATATCAAAATGGGATTCAAAAGACTGAGCTTGATGTTAGTTATAAACGAGTCTATGAAATCCCCTTTGATTCCTCCAGAAAACTAATGACTACCGTACATAAAAGTCCGAATTCGGAATACCGAGGTGTTACCAAAGGAGCCTATGATTTTCTTCTTTCTCATTGTAGCCATATCTATCAAAATGGCAGTAAGGTACCTTTGGGCAATGTTGAAAAAAAACGCCTCGGTGCCCTGAATAATTCCATGACCAGCCGCGCTTTGAGAGTTATTGCTGTTGCTTATAAGGACTTAAGCAATGCACCGAGAAAATCCAGTGAAGTAGAACTGGAATCTAATCTTACCTTTGTCGGTTTGATTGGTATGATTGATCCTCCTAGGGAAGAGGTTAAGGAGGCCGTAAGGCTCTGTCGTCAATCCGGTATAAAACCGGTTATGATAACCGGGGACCATATACTAACCGCCAAGGCAATAGCGAAAGAGCTGGGTATCTTGGATTCAAAAAGCGAAGCGATCACCGGTGATGAGTTATCTAGAATGAACAATGAAGATCTTACTCGCTGTATTCACCGATATAGTGTATTTGCCAGAGTATCCCCGGAGCATAAGGTTCGTATCGTTAAGGCTTTCCAGGCTCGAGGTGAAGTTGTTGCCATGACTGGGGATGGAGTCAATGACGCTCCTGCTTTGAAGGCAGCCGATATCGGCTGTGCCATGGGAATCGCCGGAACTGACGTAGCAAAAAATGCTTCCGATATGATCTTAACGGATGATAACTTTGCAACGATAGTCTCCGCTGTAAAGGAAGGCCGTGGTATCTATGATAATATTAAGAAAGCGGTTCACTTTCTACTTTCTAGCAACATCGGCGAAATCCTAACGATTTTTGTTGCAATCCTATTGGGATTACCTACTCCTCTGGTAGCGGTACAGTTGTTATGGGTTAATCTTGTGACGGATTCATTGCCGGCTATCTCACTCGGGGTAGAACCGGCACCAAAGGATATCATGCAGCAAAAGCCCATTCCACCCCATAAGGGTATGTTTGCTGATGGGCTAGCCTTTAAAATTCTATTTGAAGGACTATTAATCGGTTCTCTGGCACTGGCAGCCTTCTCCATAGGCTTCCACAATTATGATATACCAGGGCTACGCCAGATGATACCAGAACCGCTAATGAACGAAGCACTGCCTCCATTCGAACCCTGGATTGGCAGAACCATGGCCTTTGCCGTACTGAGCTTGTCACAGCTGTTTCATTCCTTTAATATGAGAAGTAATCACTCTCTTTCTGAGATAGGCATATTCACGAATAAGAAGCTGGTACTCTCCTTTCTAGTCTGTTCCATTATGCAGATTTCAGTAATTACAATTGCTCCCCTTGCGAGAATATTCCAAGTGGTTTCCCTAACTCTCAGGCAATGGGCTATTGTACTACTTTTATCCATAACACCAATTGTTGTTGTGGAGCTGCAGAAGCGTCTGAATCATAGGAAGAATACGTAAAAAACAATGCTACTCTCTTGATGTCTTTCATTTATGCTTATATACAATTGGGCTGCTACATAATCATCATGACATATCGATGTTTATGCAGCAGCCCAATCCTTCTATTAATAATTCTCTATCTTTATATTAAGACTATTATAATTCGATTATCTTAAAACCTTAAATGCATTCTTACCAGGATATCTGGCTTCTCCTCGCAGTTCCTGTTCGATCCGAAGAAGCTGATTATACTTTGCAACACGGTCTGTTCTGGAGGGAGCTCCAGTCTTAATCTGGCCTGCGTTGGTAGCTACCGCTATATCAGCCAAAGTCACGTCCTCAGTTTCACCGGAGCGATGAGATACCACTGCTGTCCAGCGATTATTTTTAGCCATCTCGATGGCATCTAGGGTCTCAGTAAGTGTACCGATCTGATTTACCTTGATGAGAACGGAATTGGAGATACCCTGATCGATACCCTTCTTAATTCTCTCAGTATTGGTAACGAATAGATCATCACCAACCAGCTGAACCTTATTACCGATTCGATCGGTGAGAAGCTTCCAACCGCTCCAGTCTTCTTCTGCAAGACCATCCTCTAAAGAGATTACGGGATATTTATTGCATATCTGATCCCAGTAATCTACCATTTCATCTACTGTCTTATAATCTCCAGCCTTCCAGAAGAGGTAGCCATCGCCTTTACCAGCCTTTTTCGCTTCTTCATACATCTCAGTGGCTGCTGCATCAATCGCAATATAGAAATCCTCACCAGGACGATAGCCTGCTGACTCAATGGCTTTCACGATATAATCAAGAGCCTGTGTATCACTAGTGAACTTCGGTGCAAATCCACCCTCGTCACCAACTGCAGTAACAAATCCATCGTTCTTTAACAGTTTCTTTAAGGTATGAAATACGGTAGTACTGTGCTCCAGAGCCTGGGAGAAGGTCTCTGCTCCAACCGGCATAATCATAAACTCCTGTATATTTAGAGAGGAGTCCGCATGCTTACCTCCATTGATGATATTCATCATTGGAACTGGAAGGGTTTTCGCATTTACTCCACCAAGATAACGGTAAAGGGGAAGTCGTAAGGAATTTGCTGCTGCTTTCGCTGCTGCCATGGATACACCAAGGATTGCATTCGCTCCTAGCTTTGCCTTATTGCTTGTGCCATCCAGAGAAAGCATCGCTGCGTCAAGGGCTGTTTGTTCACTGGCATCCATACCCTGAATAGCAGATGCAATCGATGTATTTACATTATTAACTGCCTTGGTTACACCATTTCCAAGATATCGGCTCTTATCCCCATCACGAAGCTCAATCGCTTCGAAGGCACCTGTGGAAGCTCCTGAAGGTACCGCTGCTCTTCCTACGCTACCATCTGCGAGAGTTACCTCTGCTTCTACTGTGGGATTACCTCTGGAGTCTAAAATCTCTCTTCCAATTACTTTTTCAATCTTAAGATTTTTCATATATATTTCATCCTTCCTGTTTTATATTATTTAACTTTTATCATTTCTATTATCTACTTCGTTATGAAAAATATTCTAACTACTATACTAATAACATTTTTCTGTTCCTTTGTATGTGATTTAACTCTCAGAATTATTATTAATTCGCCTTATTATAAGACTCAATCGGTATTATATGGTAGCCTTATAATATTATTGTATATGAATTATCATCCAAGGGCAAGCATTAAGCCTCACAAATTTTATGACTCCCAGAGCGATAATATTACACGAAACATCCCTAAAAACAGTCCTACACTATGGTATATTTTGGATTGATATGTGAAATAAAAATTGATATACTATTTAAAGAGTATGTGAAATGAAAGGAATTTAAACCTATGAGCAAAACCTTTGATAAACTGCAACCGTACCTTGATAAATCGATGGCTTTGCAGACTGCACGGAGCTTATTTGAATGGGATGAACAAACCTTGGCTCCTTTTGAAGCTGCCGATTATACCGCTAAGGTAGTCGGTATCTTATCGGATGAATATATGAAGAGCCTGGTAAATGATGACGTGAAAAAACTCCTAAAAAAACTTATGGAGGAAAAGGATGAGGAATTGACCTTAACCGAGAAGGCCATCATCAAAGAATTGGCTAAGACTTATGAACAATTAGAAAGTATCCCTCCAAAAGAATATAGAGCCTTTAATGAATTAGCTCCGGTTTCGAATCGTCACTGGTCCAAGGCTAGAAAGGATAATAAGTTTGAAGACTTTGCTCCTTATCTAAAGAAGGTCATTGATTATAAGAAAAATTTTGCCTCTTATCGTGTAAAAAAAGGCCAAGAACCCTATGAGGTCTTGCTCGGTGATTTTGACGAATGCTTTATGATAAAGGAACTGGATGAGTTCTTTGATAAGCTGAAGAAGGAAATAATACCTTTACTAAAACAGGTTGCTACCAAGGCCGAGACGATAGACAAGAGCTACAATTATCTAGCCTATGACATTGAGAAACAAAAGGAATTCTGCCGGTTTTTAAGCGGTTATGTGGGCTTTGATTTCAATCGGGGTGTTATCGCTGAGAGCGCTCATCCCTTTACCCTTCAACTTCATAACCATGACGTACGCATCACAGATCGTTACATGGAGGACAACTTAGAGAGTGCCATGTTTTCCATCATACACGAAAGTGGTCATGCCCTCTATGAGATGAACATCGATGATTCACTTACCCAAACTCTCGTTGGTGGCGGTGCCTCCATGGGCATGCATGAGTCCCAATCCCGGTTTTATGAAAATATTATTGGCAGAAGTGAAGCCTTTTGGGAGCCCATCTATGATAAGTTGGTGGCCACCTTCCCAGAGAATTTAAACAATATCTCTCTGGATCATTTTATTCGAGGAATTAATAAAGCGGCCCCCAGCCTAATCCGTACTGAGGCCGATGAGCTATCCTATACAATTCATATTATAATTCGTTATGAAATTGAGAAAATGATCTTTAGTGAAGACCTCGATGTAAACCAATTACCCCAAATCTGGAACGAAAAATACCAGGAATATATGGTGATAACACCTTCGTATGATCAAACGGGCATCTTACAGGATACCCACTGGTCCTGGGGTGAATTTTGTTACTTCCCCTCCTATGCTGTGGGAACTGCTATCGC
>CAYMLE010000040.1:0-19024 GCA_964391115.1 uncultured Herbinix sp.
TCTAGTACCATCAGAATTTACATTATTCATAGTAAAAATTATCCCTCCTATATTTCTATGGATTTATTGTTTGATAATAAATAGGAAGATATGCAATAATAGAGCTGAAGATTACTAGAATCTTCAGCTCTATCATTTTCACTCTTCCCCATAAGTTAATTCTCTGAGTTAACCTGATTATATGATAAATCAAGTTTATGCTCTGAGTTTATATTCCAAACGGATTTTATCAGCTATTAAGGCAACAAACTCTGAATTTGTAGGTTTTCCCTTACCGTTACTTACCGTATATCCAAAAAGCTCATCTATAGTATCCATCTTACCTCTGCTCCAAGCAACTTCGATTGCATGGCGGATTGCTCTCTCTACTCTGCTAGGCGTGGTTTTATGGCGTTTTGCAATGGATGGGTATAACAGTTTTGTAATAGAATTTAGCATTTCCGTATCATTTACTGACATCATGATAGCGTCTCTTAAGTACTGATAACCTTTAATATGTGCCGGTACGCCAATTTCATGTATGATGTTTGTAACATCCGATTCCAGATTACGTTCCATGTAAGCAGTCTTATTTTCATAAGCACTTACCCTATGATTATCAATGAGTTTATTATGGTATCACCTTTGATTTGCTTTATTCTTGATAATATAACATTATTATCAAAGGGTTTCATGATATAGTAGTTTGCCCCTAGCTCAAATGCATTTTCTGTAACACCTTCTTGGCCGATGGCAGTAATAACGATAAAAGAAGTATTCTTTTTAAATTCGGAATCCCTTCTTACCTTCTCCATTACGCCTAGCCCGTCCAACTTTGGCATAATTAAATCCAATAATACAACATCCGGCTTTTTTTCCTTAATCATGTCTAAAGCATCAATACCATTTTCCGATTTACCTACTACTTCAATATCTGCATCTTCCTTCAAGATATCCTCAAGCAGGTTAACCATCCTCTCATTGTCATCAACTATTGCTACATTAATCTTTCCCATTTTTTTGTTCCAACCTCCATTACATTTTCTTCTCCATTATTTTCATCAAACGCCCCCAATGGTACATTGGCAATTACGTACATCATTTCACTAATTGTGATTTTTAGGCACGTGCTTTATAGTTCATGATGCTATGTGCTATCATTATATTACGTATATAAAGATGAGTCAATAATTATCGCGATAGCAAATTTACCAAATTATGTCTGGCTAATAGCGACAATTCTTATTGATATCTTACATATTAAGCCATATAGCAACACAAAAACACTGTTTTTTACATTTCTTAATGTTTGCGCGCAAGAAATACTCTGTAAATTTTTACCATAAGTGAATTATATCTGTATCACTTTAAACAATCAATTAGTTCTTGTCGCACCATTCGACAGCTATAAAACATAAAACAATAGAGAAAAATCTGTAACCACAACATTTTGTACTATTGTAAATTTTATACAGTAAATATGTTGTTGTATGGAGCACAATCCTTTTATTTTTTACGGTATTTCGTCGACTTCTTTTTTTAACAAAAGATTTCTTTATTCTAAATTATTTACCATGTTTTCTATGAAAGTACCGTAACCTTTGGTTGAATCCTGTATAAATACATGCGTAACCGCACCTATTATCTTGTTATTTTGAATAATTGGGCTACCGCTCATTCCTTGTACAATTCCACCGGTAGTTTTAAGCAGACGCTCATCCGTAATTCGTATGACAATTCCTTTACTATGATTACTATTTCCCATATCCACATTTTCTATCTCAATCTCATAGTCTGTCAATACACCCTCCACCATACATCTTATATAAGCCTTACCTTTTTTAACTTCCTGCTTTAATCCAACTTTCAGTGGTTTTGCATCCTGCATTACCTTATAGCTTCCATTTGTCCTACCAAAGATACCTTGGTACGTGTTATTCGTTATTTTACCAATTTGGTATTTATCCTGTTGTCGTATCATACCGATCAATTCTCCTGGCTCGCCCTCTTTTCCTTTGACAATCGACATTATCTCAGCTGCATAGATGGACCCTTCAGCAATCTTCATTAGCACACCAGTATCGATATCCGTTATTCCGTGACCAAGAGCGCCAAAGTATCCATTACTAGAAATAAACGTTAGAGTTCCAATGCCTTGGGTATCATCTCTGATCCATGCCCCAATTTTATAGCTACCACTGGCAGTCTTAACCGGCGTTATCTTTACCATTATATTTTCCTCATTCCGTCGAACAAGAAGATTGATATCCTTTCCCTCCGAATTTTGTATTTCCTTAATCAGTTCATTCTTATCTCGAACTGAGATACCATTAATAGACATGATATAATCGCCAGATTTTAAACGATTACTAATTGGCTCATAATTTAAGCCATCCTCACCGGTAATTCTACCATTTCCCAGCACAAGAATACCATCGGTTTCCACATAGATTCCGATCGGTGTCCCACAGGGTATAAGCTCTACTGTGTCTATAACATCAAGAGATATCTTTTTAAAATCAAATATACCAAATAGTTTCAGATTGATTGTATAACTTCCGGTTTGGGAGGACTCCAAGGTAAATGGGCGGTTCAAGTCAATCTTAATCTGATTCGACGGAACCTTAAGATTCTTTCCACTCGCATTTACGCTTAACACATCCATATCTTCCATCTCAATCTTGCCTTCCAAGGGCATATTAAAATCAAAGCTCTCCTCAGTACCAACCAATATTTTAATCTCATTCGGTATGTTTTTCTCTATATGATATATAGCCAAGCAGGCAATCGCAACGATATTAAAAAGTAAAACTACTATTAAAATGCGTCTGTATAGCTTCCAGCTCCTCATCCTTTCTCACCTCATGCTAGTATTATCCTTCCATTGAGTCAGATAAGTCTTATTCTGTAACCAAAAAGAAAAGGATATACATATTATTGTATATCCTTAAACTTAGTATTCGCTATTTTGCTATTTAAAGTTTGTAATTTTTTGAATCAATAGCCAACTCCTTCATCTCTTTTGCATTCTCTCGAACACGTTCTGTTATCACTGCTCCTCCAAGGATTCTGGCCAATTCATCAATTTGTTCTTCATCATTAATCGGCTTGATGATTGTTTCGGTCGATGTACCATCGGATTGTTTTTCAATTATAAAATGATGATCCGACATAGCAGCAATCTGCGCTAGATGAGTAATACATATAATCTGATGATGCTTTGCTATCTGAGATAATTGCTCCGATACCTTCTGGGCTGTTCTTCCACTGATACCCACATCGATCTCATCAAAAATCAAGGTATCTATCTGATCCTTTTCTGCCAAGACTGATTTAATTCCTAACATAATTCTAGACAATTCACCACCGGATGCAACTCTTGATAAAGGTTTTAAATCCTCTCCAGGGTTTGTTGATATAATAAATTCAGCATCATCAAAACCATTCGAGGTATAACTAGAATGTCGTTCAAATGTCATGTCAAATTTCACATCCAAAAAGTTTAACGAAATAAGTGCTTCCTTAATTCTAAGACAGAGTTCTTTTGACTTTCTTCTTCTTATCTCAGATAAAGTAAGGGATTTGTTTTCTAGTTCTTGTTCTGCCTCCGACAAGGCTTTCTTTAATTGATCAATGTATGCATCATAATGTTTCATTTTATCCAGTTTTAGCTTACATTCCTCCAAGTGTCGATTAATCTCCTCGATGGAGTTACCATATTTTTGCTTCATATGATTTATCAAATCAAGTCGTTTCGAAACCTCGTCCAATTCCTCCTCATTATCCTCCATTGCTGAAAGATACTGGGATAAATCACGGTTGAAATCATTAATCAATGCTTCAAGATCTGTTATCTGGTTCAAGAACCCCGCTATCTCGTCATCATATTCCGTAATCTTCATCAACTGTCTTAAGGCTCGTCCCGTTGAATCACCAGCGGCATCCGCATCATAACTCATATAACGGTGGACAGCCTGTAAGCCTTCCGATATCGCATTAGCATTGGAAAGCTTCTTATAGCGTATCGTTAACTCCTCATCTTCCCCGTCCCGAAGCATAGCGGTTTCTATCTCATTTATCTCATATTCTAGGAAAGAAGCCTCTCGAAGTCGTTTCTCTTCGTCCATTCCAGCACTATCATATTCCTGTTTTAGTCTATTATATTTTTTAAAACACTGCTCCAGGTCCCGCTTGAGTGTTCCTATCTCATCTCTGGCAAAACGGTCCACAATTTCCAGATGCTTCGCCTTATGTAATAAGGATTGATGCTCATGCTGTCCGTGAATGTCAATTAATAAGCCTGCAATATTGGACAATACAGAACCAGTCACATGTTCCCCATTTACCTTACATATACTTCTTCCAGGCATAATCTTTCTTGATATAATGATCTGATTATCTTCCATCGGTAGATCCAGCTCCTTAAGAAGCTCAAAAACCGAAGGATCCTTAGTATCAAATATTAGTTCAACGAGAGCATATGCTGCGCCACTACGGATGATATCCTTAGGAAGCTTTGCACCTAAAGCGGCATTAATTGAACCAATAATGATGGATTTACCAGCTCCAGTCTCACCGGTCATAATATTTAAATGATCCTTAAAAATAACTTCCACTTCGTTTATAATGGCAAAATTCTTCACATGCAGACTGACTAACAAATGATATCCTCCTAACCGTATCTGGTGTTTTACAACTGTTTTTAAAACGTATGTTCTGCTCACATTGTATCATAATGGAAAAAAATTATCAATCAAATCTCTTTAGCCTTTTATTTTTCGACTTTTTAACATATATTATAACCCGAATATCATCAATTTAACTAATTTTTTTAAAGAAATCAAACGCCCCGTTGGTTCTTAGAAAAGGACTAACGGGGCGTATAACATTTGAATTGTTATTTTAAGTATTATATAGTAACAATCGCTATTGTGAGAGCGATTCAGGTTGTTGTAACAAATCAACCCTATAAGCTGGTTACTGAATCTTCGTAACGGTAAGCTTACACCTGAGGCTTCTTCCATTAACGGTAGCAATAATATCGGTTTTACCTACCGCTCTGGAAACAATTCTACCATTTCGCACGGTAGCTATATTCGTATTTTCCACGTCCCAACGAACGTTTCCGGTAGCCCCTTCTACATATAGGAGATATTCTGTGTATTGCTCCAATGTTAGTTCGGTACGGTTAAGCCCAATAACAGTGATTTGTATATTCGTTGTCTTCCCTGAATCAGTCATAACTGTGATGTTAGCAGATCCGGTAGCCCGAGCAGTAATTTTACCAGTTTTCTTATCTACTCTCGCTACTCCAGCATTATCTGAACTCCAGGTATAACCATCGGTAGAATTAACAGGACTTAAAACTGCCTGAACCGTCTTTGTTTCACCTGGTACCATTACTAGCTTTTTATCCATAACAGTAATGCCAGTGGATGTTACCCGGTTACTTACCGTAACGTAGCATATCGCCTTTTTACCACTATCATCCTGGGCCTGTACGGTGATTGTAGCTGTTCCAGCACCAATCGCTGTGATAAACCCATCATCATCTACCAAAGCAACCGTATCATCACTGGTTGTCCAGCTCACATTCTTATATGTAGCATTTTTGGGCTCTAGGGTAGCCTTCAGTTCTCTACCTTCACCCACCAACATGTTAAGATATCCTTTATTCAGGGTGATGCGATTAACCGGTCTAACAACCTCAACCTCACTACTAGCTTCTGCTTCACTTCCATCCTGGGCAGTGGCAGTAATAATTGCAACACCATAGGAAACTCCATATACCTTTCCCTTCGAATTAACGGTTGCCACCTTTTTGTTGCTAGAGGTCCATTTCACCTTAGGGTTCGTAGCAGTTTCATTTGATACAACTGCCTCCAATATTATTGACTTATCCTTACCAATCTTTACACTTTCATGATTTAGCTTAAGCGTCGTTACCAGTTCTCGAACAGTTACAACACAGGTTGTAGAATATTTTCCTTCCATGGTTGTAGCGGTAATTACTGTGGTTCCTCCCATCAGACCTTTTACTTCTCCGTCCTTACTAACAGTAGCCACCTTGGGATTGGAACTTGTCCATGTAACACCTAGTTCTGAGGCATCACTGGGAGATACGGATACCTTTAAGTCAAATTTATCACCAACATATATTGTTTTATCAGTAAAATTCATTATAAGTCCGGCAACGGCTTGGGTAACTGTAATCTTACAATATGCCATTCCACCTGCTTCGGTTCTTGCCATAACAATCGCTGTTCCAGATCCCTTAGCAGTCACCTTACCATGTTCATCCACTGTAACAACCTTCGTATCACTGGATTCCCATAATAGGCTTGTGTCCGTGCTATCCTTTGGTGTCAATGATGCATTAATATAGTAATATTCACCGGTCTGCATCTCCAGATTTGATACATCGAATTTCACTCCGGTGGCGATCTTTCTTACATTAATCGTACAATATGCTGAGTAACCTCCATCCAGGGTTTTTAATATAATTACTGTAGTTCCTACTCCCTTGGCGGTTACCCGACCGGTGGAATCAACGGTTGCCACTTGAGAATTAGTCGATGTCCAGGTGACAGAGCTCTTACTAGCATTCGACGGCAGAACCAAATAGGACAACCTATGGTTCTGACCAACATACATGGTCAGCTCTTTCTCATCTAAAGCCACCGTAACGACCGGTATTTCAATCATTATATTACAAATCGCTCTTGCCTTAGCATTATCGTCAGATGTAGCTATAATGGATACCTTGCCAGGTTTCAGAAGAGTTACAAGACCATTCTCATTTACCGTGGCTATCTTAGAATCTGTCGTAGTCCAGTTAACCTTCTTATTCGTAGCATTCTCCGGATATACCGTTGCTCTAAGCTGTACCCGCTTCGTGCTTAAGTCTAGATTGATATTCGTTTCAGACAAAACAACGCTGGTAACTGGCTGTTCAACGATTACATGAGTATAACCAACAACTACATTATCTTGATTGATGGCAGATATAACCGCATGGCCACCAGCCACACCCTGTATGGTTGCCGTCAGGGCTGAGGAATTAACAATCTTTACGATACTTTCATTTGAGGATTTCCACTTGAGTGTTACATTGTTTAGATTTTTCGGAGTCACCTCAGCCAATAACGTTTCGTAGCCTCCAATCGGCAGGGAAACCTCCCCCGGTTTTACAATTACGGATGCTACGGACTGTTGCACCGTGATCTGACAGCTGGCTTTCTTAATAACTCCGTCTACTATCTGTTGCACAGTAATTGTAGCAACACCCGGTTTTTTACCGGTTACCAATCCATTGTCAACCGTCGCAATCGACGTATCACTGCTACTCCAAGTCAAGGATACCGTCGGATCTGTTACTAATGCCTGAAGCATTAACGTTCCAGAGGTATATAAGGTAGCATGAGTGTAATTTAATGCAATTCCGTCGATGACCGTAATGTTCAGATCTATATTCACTATGACATCGCCATCCAGAATTACTTGATCATCATAGAGCTTATGCTCGGTTCGATAAGCAAGTCGAAGCTTCACATGCCCCTTTCTTTTTGCTGTTATCATACCCTTTTGATCAATCTGTGCGATGTTTGCATTTCCTTCTATATATGTATAGGTAAATATATCAACATTCGGGATGTTAGAGTTGCCCAGGATACTGTAAGTATCTCCAACCGTCATAACTAGGTTTCGATCACTGATATCGATTGGTACGATGATCTTCATATAAGAATATGGCGCATTCGTACTGGCATTGTATTGGTCATTGGCAAATGCATATATCTCGTAGGTTCCAGCCTTTACATTTTGAAAGGATACATTTCCACTTAAGTCACTGATGGAATATGACATTTTCGGACCATCCTCTCGGAGCTTCTTGCCGGTACTGGTATCATACACCTCCCATTTGAGGTTCCCTGCCAGGGTAGCCTCTGATTCAATAACAAAATTCGAGGGAACTCCGATTGCAGGTTCAGCAACGTTGGGCTTAGCCGAGGAATACTTTACATGATGCTTACCACCTGCATCATCATAGGTCAGGGAGAACTTTGGACTGACTACCGCTCTTAAGGAGACGGACATCGGCCGATCCTGAGAGGACATAGTATTCGAGGTTGCTGTGATTAAGGCACTACCAGAACCCACTGCAGTCACCTTACCATTTTCATCAACAACGGCAACTCCTTCATTATCACTTTCCCAGTTTAATGCCTTTGCGGATATCGCCGAGCCAGAGATAACCTCTGTATTATCCTCCGGTACGTAATCCATATATTTTAAATATATCTGCTTGCTCTCATTTACATTATCTAAAATTAAAATACGTTCCTTCGTTGTGGTTGCCATAGTTAATCCAGTCTTTTGAATATCAAAGGACAGATCCACTTTGATCAGGCAACTAAGGGAATACGAATTGGTTCCTCGCTTAACAACAGCTGTAATTGTAGAAAAGCCCGGCCCTTTCCGAACTAATTTTATAAAACTACTACCATGGGATGTTGTTTCCAGTGCCACTACCCCAGGTTCCGAACTCACCCAAGTCACTGTGGTCTCGGGAGACCATCCTTCTGCTGTTATGTTTAATAGCACCTCCGGTGATTTCATCTCATATTCGGTACCGGCTTGCTTCTTCTGACCATTGAATACGAAATAATACTCATCCGGTAATAAAATCTCCGATGCTGTTGCAGAATTCTTGGAAATTAACAAGGTCGCAGCGGTAAATAATAGACCAATGAGTAAATATAGCCCCAATTTCTGTGTCTTTCTCATGAAGTATCCTCCTAATAAAGCTTTCTCCTATGAATTATATCGGCATAATTTACACTTAACTTAGCATAATTTACTATATTATAGATGTAATATTTGGCAGTTTTGTGTCAGTTTTCGTCACGCTTTCTCCGTTGTATCGCAGCTTAATTGTGAACCATACGCCTGTATTTCTCCTTATGAAAACGAACCACAAAACAGATGGACCTGCAGAGCCAATCAATGGTCATGGCAATCCATATGCCAAACACACCAAGATCAAAGAAAATTGCTAAGACATAGCTGAATCCGATACGCCATACCCACATAGATACCAAAGAAACCCACATTGTAAACTTCACGTCGCTTGCAGCCCGTAGAGCATTGGGTAAAGCAAATGAAGTTGGCCAAATCAGGGATGCAAGTACACAGTGGTAAATGATTAACTCGGTCGCAATTCTAGCTGGTTCCTCACTAATGCCATAAAGTTTTAGAATGAAAGGGATTAAAAATATAATAATCACATTAATAACACCCATTACCAGATATGCCGCCTTTAAAAGCTTATACGTATATCGCTTCACAGCCGCATAGTCCTCGGCCCCAATACATTGCCCGACAACCGTAATCAGTGCTAATCCGACAGCAGATCCTGGTAGCACCCCCAAGCCTCCCACATTGCCCGCAATTGCGTTGGCTGTGATGGTAGCCGTGCCTAGACCAGCTATAATTCCCTGAACCAATATCTTTCCGACCTGGAAAACACTGTTTTCCAATCCATTTGGTATCCCAATTTTAAGGATTCGTCGAATCATAACGAAATTAAAACGGAAGCCCAGAATGGACTCAATATGAATGGGTCTTGTTTTGTTAAGAAGAAGCAGAAACATTATGATTGCTGCGACAAACCTGGAGATTAACGTAGCAATTGCAGCTCCTGCAACACCCATATTAAAACCAAAGATCAGGATGGCATTGCCGACTATATTAATAACATTCATTATTATGGATGTTATCATGCTAGTCTTGGAATTACCCATACTTCTAAAAAGGGCTGCACAGGCATTATATACCGCAATGAACGGGTAGGATAAAGCGGAATAATACATGTATATTAGAGCATTTGCCATAACATCTGATTCAACCTTACCAAAGATAAGCTGTAATACATATTCCCTACCCACCAGTGCCAGAGCCATGATGATTAGGGATAGTAACAATGTTGTTACAATTAACTGTTCACCAGCTTGGCTGGCCTTTTTATGATCCTTCTTGCCCAATAACTGGGCTGATACAACAGCTCCTCCGGTAGCCATGGCGCCAAATAGGCCGATCAAAAGGATATTGATACTATCAACCAGGGATACACCGGATACAGCTGCCTCTCCAACTCGTGCAACCATCATACCATCGACTATACCAACGGTAACAGCCAGAAATTGCTCAATAATTAAAGGAATTATTAATCGAATTAAGTCTTTTCTAGTAAACATCTCATCGCTCCTATGTAAACATAATAACTTACATTTTTCATTCTAGAACATACCGCAAGCCAAGTAAAGCTCACCACTTTGTGTAAATAAAATAAGGGAGACCATTCTCCAATATATGGTTCGCTCCCCCACGAATATATGCTGTTTAGTCTATCATATTGCTTCATTAAAAGCAATGGTATTTGCTACTTATGACTACCACTCATGATAACAAAAAAGATCCTTCTGTTATCGCAACTCAGCGTAAACAGAAGGATTATTCATTACCTTGTAAATTCGTCTAATTCATTCGCTTTTCTTTTCGTAATACCGTCATCGATATCTACAAATTTAGTGTTCTTAGCCAAATCGATCGATTCAGTAGCCCTAGTAAAATGTTCGTCATAAGAAATCTTTTTCATTTTGTTCGCCTTATTTGGTTTTTTCATTTCATTATCGGATGATTTATTGTCTCTTTTTAACATACAAGCCACCTCCTGTATCTATATTATATCACCTATATTTATTACTTTCAATATAGGGAACTGGTCACTAATATAAATATTATGTAGCAAAGTAACGATAGATATGACAAATGATTAAATTGAAGCTGATCAAATCTACTTTGGTTCATTTCGAAGCATCCACCATCGCAATGCCCATAGCCCTGCAGCTACAATTCTTAAAAAGAAAAGTATAAGAAAGACTCTATGGAATGCTTGAAGATCCGCTCCCATAATTCGATAAAATCTAACACCGATAAAAGGCATTATAGCATTCGATAATGTAATAAACATGGTGTAAATAGAAATATTAAGCGTTTTATTCTTCTCTGGCAGAACTTGAAGCAAGCATTGTATCACATTTAAAGAGGTAGTCGCCATCGCAAAGTTCGATAAGGTATTCAAGAGGAAGAATACAATTCTTCCAGTCCCAACCGGAAGACTCGTAGCTATTATCATAGTAATAGGAAACAAAGCAAGACCCAATGCTCCAAAGATAATGCTGAATCGAACTCCTTTTCTAACATTTATACGACTCCATAAACCAATCGTCAAAAACTGTGTGATGGTGCCACCAATATTAATTGAACTTAACCAGCTTTCATTCATCTGAAGATACTGCTGCTGTCCCAAAAAGTATAGGGTCCAGTCCATATGCCAGGTCATATAAAAGAAGATTGCAACACCTACAAATCCAAGAAACTTACGGTTATGAAACAGTTCATGAAAAGCAGCCTTTAAGGTCTGAACGCTGATACCGGAGTGATTGGCCACTGTCTCACTTTTTATCTTCCTGAGGATAAAAATCTGTATCAGAAGCAGAAAACCAGCAAACCAGTAAAATATCTGATGGAAACGAAGCTTCTCTACGACCGAATCAACGGAAGCAAGCAACGAGCCACTAAGCAGCATAATGCTAACTCCAATTAAAAATGAAATTCCGGTTCGCATAGCCAAAATATTATTTCTCGAATCGATATGTACCACATCGGAAAAATAAGCTTGCCAGGATACATTATATAAGGTCATGGGTCCCAAGGACAAAGCTATTAAAGTTAAAAACGCGCCGAGTTGATAGGAACGTAACATTGGCACAAAACCAATCAAAACATATACTACAGCCAGAACAGTTAATGCCGTTGTTACCATGCTCCGTTTGTTTTTTAATCGATCGGTTAAGATCCCTCCAGGTATTAGTACGAGCATACCAACCAGCTGTGGTAGCATTATAACAAGACTCAGTTCATAATCTCCAGCGCCCAATCTTATGGCAAATAGATTGTTATTATTACCGATAAGATTATTGACTAGTGTAAATAGTACCCCCTCCAAGGTAAAAAGTAGCATAATTCTATTACCTGGAGCTGTTACATTATGTAACATATGGGGCATTAATTCATATACAATATAACGTAGCTTCGTTCTCATATTATGTGCGAGTATATCCTCCATCTTCATGCAATTTAAATAGTCTCAATTTACCTAATAACAAAAACGTGTATTAGCAAATTTATATTATTATAGTTATGTTTTTAAGAATAAGCAATGGATTATTATAGGGTGTTGATGGAATATATATCGTTTCTTTAAGGAATATTTTGACTACTATCAAACATTGCATATGGTAGTAATTGTTCCTATTGTAGAATCATGTCGTTTATGATATTATTTATAATAACTAAAGTCAGGACATTTCAATTAGGGAGGATGAAAAAATATGAAGAAAAAAGGTAGGCTTTTCTCAATTAGATCGAAACTGATTATAATGCTTATCGCTGTTGGTTATATACCGGCCGCAATCTTAGGAACAAGTACATATATAACCTCATTAAAAGTAGTATCGAATAAGCTTGAGGTTACAAGTAGCCAAACAACCCATGAAATCTCAAGGGGAATAGACAATTATTTTTCGGCTATGAAAAACATTATTAAGATTTTAAATTCGGATACGAATATTATTGAAGCAGACAACCCTACCTATTTTGAATTTGCTAAGACTCTTATCGCCAATACAAAGGCTACCGATGACAACATTATGAATATCTATGTTGGAACGGAAAAGGGCCTCTTTTATACAGAACCCTACGCAAAATTACCCTCCGATTTTAATCATAAAAAACGAGATTGGTATATTGATGCAATGGCAAATGTAGGTGAAGTAGTTATTACAAATCCTTATATTGATACTGCTACTGGCAAAACTACGATTTCCTTAGTCTCAGCCATAGAGAAGGGGAGCAAAACCATCGGTGTCGTTGGAATGGATATCGACCTGACTGCATTTTCCGAAGGCTTATCGGAGATTAAGATTGGTGATGAAGGATATGTCTACATTACTGACAACCAAGGGAACCTAATTGCTCATCCTGACCATACACTGATTGGAACCGATCTCATCTCCACCCTTTCTATATGGAAGGAAATCGCTAATAGTTCCGATGGATTTACCGAATATAACTACCAAAATGAAGACAAATTTTCAAGCTTTGTAACTAGTAGTGTTACTGGGTGGAAGATTATCTCTAGTATGAATTATTCTGAACTCAGTGATGATATGAGTACTATCTTATTGAATATGACCATTGCTATGTTACTAGCAACGATTGCTGCCATATTGTTTGCGATCCTATTTAGTAATCCAATCGCTAAAAACATAAAGAAGCTTCTAGCCGGCTTTAGCCTAATGGCGAAAGGCGATTTATCCGCCTCTGTTTCAATTCAATCTAGGGATGAGTTTCATTTATTGGGAAATCATTTCAACGAAATGACACAAAGTATATCTCAACTCCTAATGAATGTAAGCCATGCTTCCGCCTCAGTCCTCGATACTTCAGCTGATCTTGCCAACATGTCAGAAGAAACCAATGCCTCCCTCGGCGAGGTTGCAAGAGCTGTAGAGGAACTAGCCCATGGCGCAACTGAGCAAGCACAGAATGCCTCGGATGGAGCTTACAGCATAAGTCAGCTAGCAGATAAATTAAATCAGATCAACGAATCAACAACACAGATTGACACCTTGTCTCAAAACACAAATAAGTTGACTCTTCAAGGCTTAAACCGTGTAGATAACCTGATGTCCAAATCTAATATTACAATGCAATCCACAAACAAAGTATCCGAATTAGTACACGAAACGAAAGAAAGTATGGAGCAGATCAGTGCGATCTCTGATACAATTGATGCGATTACCACCCAGACAAATCTATTATCCTTAAATGCATCCATCGAAGCTGCGAGAGCTGGTGAAAGTGGTAAGGGCTTTGCTATCGTAGCAAGTGAGATACGCCAACTAGCGGATCAGTCGAAAGTGGCTACTGTAAGAATAAAAGAAATAATAGACGATATTAACCAAAAAACAACCTTATCCGTTGATGCTATGGAAGTTACCAATTCTAATGTTAAGGAACAGGTATCCCTGGTAAATCAAACGCAAAGCCTGTTTAATGAAATCATGGATGCTGTCAATACATTATCTGCTAAGGTTTCTGAGATTAAAGACGGTACCGATGAAATAACTAGCCAAAAAGATAATATTGTTTCTGAAATTGAAAGTATCTCTGCAATTTCTGAAGAATCTGCATCTGCTACGGAAGAGGTTACCGCCTCAACCGAACAGATCTCTGTAACAATGGATCAGATTACACAACAAGCCAATGTATTACAGCAATTATCAGAACAGTTGCAGGATAGAATTAATTACTTTAAATTGAAAGACTAATAACTAAATCGTGCGGAACGAAGTATAAAATATAATTTTTTTATAAGTTAAACCTCCCCAGCATATCAAGTAGAAATGTTGGGGAGGTTTTTTATTACAACACACCTGCATTCAGCATAGAAAAAGATCTCCTTATACATTTGGATAAGTCGTAAATGCATTTATAATCTAAATCAACTTATCTCTACGGAAACCTGCCGCGTGTACTGCCTGTTATTACTACGTTCTTCATAGACAATCCTCCCTTACCTTGCATTGATCCATTTGAGTACCGGTTCTAGATTATCCTCTTTAACACCGTCAAAACCATTTTCAATTATTGAGATAGCCTCTATCTGATTTTCGTCTTTATCTTTTTGTTTTTTTAGTATCCTTACGAACATGGATAACATGATTTTATCCAATCCTTTTATCTCTTTCAATGGATAACATCCGCCACGTAAATAGAAAAACGGTATGCCCTCAAGCTTATTCCTTGCTACAACTGCCTCGGTATTTGGTTCAGCGGTTCGTCCGGTGCCCGATCCGCAAACAGCCTTGATATTATATTTTCGCAGTTTATCAAGACCTTGTACCTTGCCGACTTTCATCCAGCCCAGAAAAAAGATTTCTTCGTCCTTATTAATCTTTGAGATTTCCTTTACTGGGAAAACTTTAAATCCTGTCCTTGCAGCAATCATATCAGCATACTTCTTGGTAAAACCCGTTTTTGATTCATAAACAACTATCATTTTATTTATAACCTCCTTTTACCAACGTTCGTTCTTATATATAGCGTCTGGTCCGACTTATTCTTCCTTTGAGTTAATCTACAATGATTAATCTATATTAAAATAATAAGTATTATCATAGTCATTATAAAACTCGATCGCCATTACAATATAGCGACAGCTAATTTAACTATTCTATATTCACTTCTGCTTTCCATTACATCCTCCATTATTTACAAAAATATGAAGTTTCTCCATGCTCATAATATAGCATATTCGTTATAAAAAAACCATATTCCTTTATTCATTTCTTTACGTATATGCTTGTTAATCTACCCTAGAATTGAATAGTTCAATTCTTAAGTAATGATTGTAATACTTCAACAAATATGGTGGTTTTATAATTAGCTTCCTATTACATCATAAATACACCCTCGATATATCACATCATATCAAGGGTGTATTGTGTTTACAAAGTTGGTTTTTTTGATGTCAAGGGCTGAGGCATTAGTTGAATAATGTATCAGATGATGCTTTTACTTACTTATAAATTTCTGTTCACCGTATCTTTTAAGACCGGTAAAACATCCCTTTCAAACCATGGATTACGTTTCAACCAACCAAGGTTCAATGGAGAAGGATGAACCACTGGGAAATATTTCGGTAAATACTTTTCATAATTTTTTACTGTTTCAGTCAAGGTTTTCTCACGCTGTTTATTTAAATAATATTCCTGGGCATAGTTTCCAATAAGAATTATGACTTCAACGTTTGGCATTCTTTCAAGAAAACAGGGATGCCATTTTTCTGCAAAGCCTTTTCTAGGTGGAGCATCTCCGGTATTAGCTTTTCCTGGATAGTAGAAATCCATGGGTAAATGAGAGATACGATTTGTTCTATAAAATGTCTCACGTGATATTCCTATCCACTCTCTCAGTCGGTCACCACTTAAGTCATTCCAAAACAAACGAGTTTCTTCTGCTTTACGTCCAGGTGCTTGCCCAACTATTACTATGCGCGCATCGATCGAAGCTTTGTATAATGGTGGGATTCCCTTTTGGGTATAGGATTCATTCATTGGGTCAGCCATTATTTCTTGTTTTATCGTTTCAAATATCATTTCACCTGGCGAGGCTTGAGATATGTTATTAAACATTTGCATCTGTTGCAAAGGCCTCTGAACCCATTGGTGAAATTGTGACGTAAAGACGTAATACATCTTCACCGTTGTTAACAACCTGCATGCTTTCCTGCCCGTCAACCTGCATTAACTCACCCACTTGCAGCGAAGTTTCTTTGCCGTCCGTTACAACCTTAGCATTACCCTCCATGACCTGTAGAAACAGGGTTGATTCTAGATGAGTGTGTCCTGGTAGTATTTCCCCTTTAGCAATGTTTAGAACAAAGGCAATTACATTATCGCTTTTGAACAGCATCCGTTTAGCGATTTTTCCCTGAGGCTCATGAAAATAATCCTTGAAACTAAATTTGTTCATAGATAAACCCTCCTATAATTTACTCGTAACATGCATATTCTCCCATTGGGGCATATCATAAATTAATCTCTTTTCTACAAATATTCAAATGACTTTGTAAAAATAATTAATATAAACATGTTTTCATTTTGGAAGAAAATGCTGTTTAAAGTTACTTCAGTATGGCCTTCATCAGCAACCACAAGGTAGTGGTCATATCGTTCATAAGTTCTCACCTTGAGATTATGGCATGGTATAGTATGCTCAACTTTCACACCAAACTTTCCATATCCGAATATTTTTATAATAAGCTATACATTAGGTTGTTATGCTTTTGCCAATTATAGCCATACCCCAAGATATAACTATTATACTTTTACCAGCATATAGGCATATTCCAAGATATATCTATAGTGTATATGAAAAATCTTAAAAGCCTGCTTCCTGTATTGCTAACACAAGGTTTCTTCCATATAGTTCAGAGCCAAGAGCGTTGGGGTGAAGGTTATCCAGAAAATATTCTGAGGCATGGGGCACAAGCTTAAAGCCCTCAACTACAGTAATATTAGAATACTTTGCACAAATATCTTTCGTCTTTTGGCAGAACTTTGCAAGCACCTCAAATCCATCCGGTGAATCACCCCTCCAGATTGGTGTGATACAAAGTACCGGTCGATCACCATAAACTTCTGATAATCTTTCGTAATATTCCTCAATATCTTTCATACTTTCTGTTCCATATTGATTTGTTCCCAAAGAGATAATAATTTTATCAGGGGAATAACCTTCCATATTAACAAGTACATTTTTGTCATATACGTATCCGCCAATTCCCTGATTGATAATATCGTAGTTAAGTAGGCGATTTGCCACACTGACATAGGTATGCGCGGAGCGTAACGGACCATACCCCTGTGTAATGGAATCTCCCATCCACAAAACCTTCTCCCTTTTTTCAACAGGAAACACATCCGCATTAATCTCACAATTACGAATCAGTATGGTCGCATCAGCAGGTAAATAAACCATGACGTTCTTTTCCCCAGCAGACATTTCGAAGGATATTTTCCCCTCCTTCTGCAAATCTTTTATGTAATATATTTTTGTTATCAATCCGTCAACAGCAAGCTCAATAGAGTCCTCTGACCCCACCCATATGATTTTGTACTCCAAGGAAAACTGAGTTGCATTTGTACGAAACTCAATTGTTTTTGCGCTGGAAGCCTTACACCTGTCATACCAGAATTCAGAATTTTCCATAAAATACTGCATCTGCTCCTGTGTATACTGGAACGATTGTAAGTATCCATCCTCCGTTTCGCAAATACTAAATGCTCCGTAATAAATCTCCCTTAACTGTTCATTTGATAATTTCATATAATATCCACCTTTCTCGGTCCTCTATATCTACGTATTTTAGTTAAACTTACTGCCTAGTACCATAACACTTGCCGTAAACACATGTCCTATTTTGATACAATCTGATTTTTGCCATTCTTTTTTGCTTCATACAACACCAATCACATGTCCTTTTGTATCATGCTGTGCTTTAGTCAAATCAGTGTAGTTCATCTAATTAATCCTCTATAAATATCTCTAGGATTAAATTATACCACTTCCGTCCTTAAACCACTATATGTTAGGGTAAACTTCTACTTAGAAGTACACCCTAACGACTCAAATCAAATTTCTTTGAGTTTTGAATTTGCAATAATATAAAGCAGTATTTTATTTTCTATTTTCACATACTGAGTTATAACATATTATCCATACTAGAATTAGGAAACAATTAAATTTTTTACTTATAAATGCCAATCACTCCAAAATCATATGCTTTGTTATACATAGGATTGTTTGAAATAAATTGAATAAATACCGGTGTGTTGTCAAGATTAGGCTCTTTGTCAAATAAGAACCTGTCAGCTTGGCGTAAGGATTGAAGTGCAGTAGGCATTTCGTTATAGAAAATTCTATTTCTAATATAAGCATTTCCTATAACACCATCACCATCTACAATTACGGAACCAAATAAAGCAAGCCCTGTTTTATATTGCTCCCAGGCAACCCTTACCTCGTCACGCATTCTTGTAATTTGATCTTCAGCATAATTTTCAGCCACAAACACAAATAGTTCCGCCGTTATATCCGAATGTGTTATAGTATATTTTCTGTCCATAACAGGCTCATATGGTTTCATTATATCCCGATATTGTACAAATACTTTTTGCGGATTAAGTTCTCTCATTTTCAAACCTCTTTCATGTTTTCATAATTATTATAGGGTGAAAAAGTGGCTAGTCATTTATCGGCTAGCCAACTTCTTCAACACATTACTGCTGTTCGGTAAATGCTTTCTTGTTTCGTTAGCATCAGTAATAGCCAGTAATCCTATATCACTAAGAGT
>CAYMLE010000041.1:0-18977 GCA_964391115.1 uncultured Herbinix sp.
AGAGGAGCCAATCATCGTATCATATCCATCTGGCATCCTGCAGACAAAATCATGCGCACTCGCTAACACAGCCGCTCTTATAATTTCTCCTCTACTTGCATCCGGCTTGGCATAAGCAATATTCTGCGCTACGGTTCCCATAAAGATATAGGTCTCTTGGGATACCATAGCGATGTTTTTATGCAAATCCTGAAAGGACAGATCTTTGACATTGACACCATCAATCAATATCTCTCCCTCATTCACATCATACAGTCTTGAGATTAGGTTTACCAGGGTTGACTTGCCGGCGCCGGAACGTCCCACGATTCCTAGCATCTTTCCCGCTTCAATATGAAAACTGATATCCTTTAAAACCGGCTTATGGGCCTCATAACCAAAGGTCACATGTTGTAAAGTGATCTCCCCTTTTATGTCTTCTAATCGAACCGGACTGGAACTTTCCTGTATCTCCGGTATGGCATCAATAATTTCAAAAATTCTTTGTGAGCAGTTCATACTCTCTGCCCACCAGCGAAATACCTGCGACATAAAATTTAAGGGCTGTTTCAACTGTCCTACATATCCGATAAAGGTTACCAGTACACCTAACTCCATATTCGTTTTGCTAAGAACCATAGCAGAGCCTAAACCCATTACGATATAAGAGGACAGATTCTCCACAATATGATAGAGGGCTCTATAACGGTTATCATAAGCCACCAGATTAAGCTCCGCCTTCTTAACTCTGTTGTTATAGGCTCCGAACCGCTTTTCTTCACTATCCTCCTGGCCAAAAGCCTTTACCACTCTGGCTCCTGTTATATTATCATTGACCTGACTATTCATACTTCTGCTTGCCCTATGTCTTCTTCCATAATGATTCCATAGACGGGGAAGCATACGAATACTGATATAGGAAAGAAGCGGTAAAAACGCCAGAGATGCGAGTGCCAGCATCCAATTCATGGTAAACATGACCACACTAATAAATAGAATGGTGAAAACATGAATAAAGAAATAGGGTAATATATTAATATAAAAATCGGTTACCCGTTCTGCATCATCCAGGACTCTGGTCATAAGCCCACCCGTTTGTCTCCGATTATAGAAGCTGACCGACAGCCGACCCATGGAGCCGAATACATCCGCCTTTATCTCCTTTACAACGTCCGGTACTACCTTAGCTGTAAGAACACCCTGAAGCATACTCAGCAACTGTATGGATAGCGCTGTTAATAGCATTGTTATTACTACGGCCCCCAGAAGTGTCATAAATCTCCCTTGAGGCAGTCCTACAAAGGCCAGAAATCGATCATCCTTAGCCAAAACCCTATCATACAAAATGGTACCGTTCAGGTATGGCCAAACCAGGTTCAAGACTGCTGTAGCGATATAACAGATCAACATAATACCGATCTTTAGACGGTGGGGTTTGAAATATGATAGAGTTCTAATAAATATGGAACGGCGGTCCATACATTTCGGACATATCTTTCGATCTCTGTTGGGATATCTGCTGCCACATTTCGGACAGCATTCCTCTCGCTTCTTCTCTTCAAAGTCCTCCTCGGTCAACTCTTCTCCTGACTTGACCTTGCGAAAGAGCTTACTTAGTCGCTTCATGTCTCCCATACAGGTATTTGTGAATGCAGCTATGGCAATATCCGTAGAATCCGATGAATTTGATGTACAAATCTTTGCAGATAGCAACCCTCCACTAACCAGCATCTGAACATCTAGCTTTTCTATGTCCACACAGGAATGTGCCTGAATACTCCATTCTCTTCTGCTATTCTCTAGCTCCTTGATCCCGCCATCCTGATAGCCACCAAACATACGCAATACTTGTCCTCTTGACGGCAAAGTGGCAACCATTAGCTCCTTCTTCGTTAATATGACAAAACCATCGTCGTATCTACTGTTCAATCCCATATCGAATCTTACAGCATAATATATTTCTTTTTCTTTTATGCTTCTATGGATTAGCATTTCCAGTAAATCCTTTGGAATGGCTTCCATCCAACTACGCTTCATATAACCCTCCATTCTGCTGAAACAGTACGAAAAATCTTTCCTCCTAAATTACTCCATCTCAGCCCATGTATCCCCATCATATCATTTTTTCTATAATATAACACTGTAATATACAACGAAAAGAACACGCTCCCTATATATAAAACAAAAACCATTCACCGAACTACCTTACAGTCCGGGAATGGTTTTCACTTAATTCATTATCTATAAAATGGCCAGTTCATTATCAGTCGATTATATTTTTTCAAATCGATCGATATCCATGACAAATATGGTCGCTCCTCCAACGTTGACAACCACATTCATGGCGGAATATTCACCTGGTCCTACTGGATTTGATATAATCTGTTTTCTCGGACCACAGGCTTTTTTCACTAAATCAATAACTTCATCCACTTTCTCCTCATCGGTACCAATCATAAGAGTAGTATTACCCTCTCTTAAAAATCCTCCTGTGGATGCCAGCTTTGTTACGTAAAAACCCTTTTTATTTAAGGCATGAGTCACATCACCACTATCAATATTTCTTACAATAACATAGATAAGTTTCATGGAAAACCCTTCCTTCCTCTATTTCAATCTTATTCGAATGGTTTCTTATATATAAATTATATACCATTATTCCCTAAAAGTAAATAAAGGTTACTTCCTAATTCCTAATCCAGTTTCTCAACTCCAAGGATTACTGTCTCACCGTTGATGTTCCACTCCTTGGTGAAGCCCTGAGCCTCATTAAGCTGTAGAAGATCCGCTAATACTTCAGCTTTAATCTCCTCTGCATTCCGCTCAATGATATCTTTTATCATGTCATTGCCACTCTGTGACACGCGAATATGATCCATAACCTCGAAGCCAGCGTCCTTACGCATCGTCTGAATCTTACTGATGAGTTCTCGAACAAATCCTTCTTCCAGTAACTCCTCTGTTAGGTTCGTATCCAGAACTACTGTTATGCCACGATCCGAATCCGACACATAGCCTTCCATCTGAGCCGCTTCGATTAATAAATCCTCTTTCTCCAAGCTTACCTCTTGACCTTCAAGTATAAGCTTTAACTGGCCAGTCGCATTAAGCTCATCCATTGCCTGGTTACCATTTAACTCAGATAATAGATTCCGTAGAGTGCCTAACTGCTTACCGAATTTTGGTCCGAGGGTCTTTAACTGTGGCTTGAATTGATAGGAAGTAAAGTCTCTTACGTCATCCGTAAATTGAATCTCTTTTATATTCAATTCATCCGAAATAATTTCCTTAAAGAACTCAGATAACGTTGCATCCGCCTTCACATACATTTTACCGATTGGTTGACGGTTCTTAATGTTAGCAGCATTTCTGCAAGCACGGCCAAGGACCACCACTTCCAGAACCTCTTCCATATTTGTTTCCAATGACTTATCGATAAATGCCTCATTGTAACTAGGATAAAACGCCAGATGGATACTCTTCGCTGCATTCTTATCTAGGTTTACTACTAGGTTTTGATAGATATCCTCTGTCATAAACGGAATGAAGGGTGCTGCCAGTTTAGACACCTCTACCAAAGTGGTATACAGGGTCATATAAGCATTAATCTTATCCTGAGGCATCCCTTTTACCCAGAAACGTTCTCTGCTTCTTCTAACATACCAATTCGACAGCTCATCCACAAACTCAGATAAAAGCCTTGCACCTTCCGTTATTCTATAATTATCCAAGTGATTGTCTACCGTTTTGATTAAGGTGTTCAGTTTGGATAGTAGCCATTTGTCCATAACCGGTAGCTTATCATACTCCAACTGATACCTAGAAGCATCAAACTGATCAATATTAGCATACAAAACATAGAACGCATAGGTATTCCATAGGGTACCCATGAACTTTCTCTGCCCCTCCGTTACTGCACCATCATGGAAACGGTTCGGTAGCCAGAGAGCGGAATTAACATAGAAATACCAACGGATTGCATCTGCGCCATGCTTGTCAAGAGCATCAAAAGGATCTACTGCGTTACCCTTGGATTTGGACATCTTCTGACCATTCTCATCTTGAACATGACCTAGAACAATACAATTCTTAAAGGAGGTTGTTTCGAAGATTAAGGTAGAAATCGCCAGCAAGGAATAAAACCAACCTCTGGTCTGATCTACTGCCTCACTGATGAAATCAGCTGGGAATTTCTCCTCAAATATCTCCTTGTTCTCAAATGGGTAATGCCACTGTGCAAAGGGCATAGAACCTGAATCATACCAACAGTCTATCACCGGTTTTACACGGGTCATTTCCTTACCACATTCCGGACATTTTATAGTTACAGCATCGATGAAGGGACGGTGTAGCTCGATATCCTCCGGGCAGTTATCCGACATGGATTTTAGCTCCTCGATACTGCCGATGCAGTGACGATGTCCATCCTCACATTCCCAAATCGGAAGTGGAGTTCCCCAATATCGATCCCTGGAAAGCCCCCAGTCCTGAAGATTCTTCAGCCAATCGCCAAACCGGCCCTGACCAATACTTTCCGGCATCCAATTAATGGTGTTATTATTCTCGATCATCTGATCCTTAACTGCTGTCATCTTAATGAACCAGGATTCTCTTGCATAATAAATCAAGGGTGTATCACAACGCCAGCAGAAGGGATAGCTGTGTTCAAATTTTAATACCTTAAACAATAATCCTTTTGCCGCCAGAGCCTTCATAATCGGCTCATCCGCATCCTTACAGAACATACCAGCAAAGTCCGTTGCTTCTGGTCTAAACTCTCCCTTGCCGTCGATTAACTGTACAAATGGCAAATCATAATTTCTACCGATACGGCTATCATCCTCACCAAAGGCCGGAGCGATATGAACCACACCAGTACCATCGGATAGAGTTACATAGCTGTCACAGGTAACAAAATATGCCTTCTTATCTGGCTTCGCATAGTCAAATAAGGTTTCATATTCTTTATATTCTAAATCTTTACCAACAAAGGTCTCTTCAATCTCATAATCCCCACCGACCACATTCAGCAGTGCTTCCGCAAGGATATACTTTTCTGTTCCGACCGCAACCGCTTCCTCATGATCCCCATGACCGTGATCATGGCCACAGCTACAGCTATCTTTTCCAATTACATTTCCCTTGGCATCCACGGATACCTTAACCTTAACATAGGTTTCCTCAGGATTGACACATAGACCCACGTTGGAGGGCAGTGTCCAGGGGGTTGTAGTCCAGGCTAAGATATATTCATTCTCTGTGCCCTTTACCTTGAATTTGGCGATTACGGATTTCTCTTTAACATCCTTATAGCCCTGAGCTACCTCATGGCTGGATAGGGGTGTTTCGCATCTTGGGCAATAAGGAACGATCTTAAAGCCCTTATAGAGAAGATCCTTATCCCAGATCTTCTTGAGTGACCACCATTCCGATTCAATATAATTATTATCATAAGTTACATAGGGATCCTCCATATCGGCCCAAAAACCTACCGTACCGGAGAAATCCTCCCACATACTCTTATACTTCCATACGCTCTCCTTACATTTATCAATGAAGGGCTCCAGACCATATTCTTCAATCTGCTCCTTACCATTGATTCCAAGGAGCTTCTCAACCTCTAGCTCTACGGGCAGGCCATGGGTATCCCATCCAGCCTTACGCAGTACATTATAGCCCTTCATGGTACGGTAGCGAGGAATAATATCTTTAATTACCCTTGTTAAAACATGACCGATGTGGGGCTTACCATTGGCGGTCGGAGGGCCGTCATAAAAGGTAAAGGGCTTACCGTCTTTTCTTTCTTTAATACTTTCTTTGAAGATATGGTTATCTTCCCAGAATTTTAAAACCTTTTTCTCTCTTTCAACAAAATTCAGGTCCGTTGACACCTTATCGTACATACTAATCCTCCTAATCTATTACGTTTCATAATCCTTGGCTTCCTAAGATCTATCCTTCCTAGGAACTTGTTAACCCTTTCGGGATATATACAGTATTGTAGGTAAAAAATAGTATACACCATTCCTCGTCGACTTATCAGAGTGCTGCTCCATACATAGGAAAGAACACAAAAAACTCCCATCCGAAAAAGGATGAGAGCGTAAGCTTTCATTTAACCACCTATTTCACATACTCTGCCTTGGGCATTCATACATTATCCCTGTAACGGTGGATACCGGCGTAGCCTACTTAACCAGTGACGGTCTTTGGGCTTTGCAACTAGGGAGTGATTTTCAGTCATCTGCTACTCATACCGGGCTTACACTTTCCCCGACTCGCTGGAACTTTTACTGGATGCTTACTCTCTCCGTCAACGTTTTTATGGATTTTCGTTTATAATAGTATAAATATTACAGAATGTCAATACCTTTCTTGCTTTACAGCCCTTTCTTGCTTCATATACCACCATATAATTGCATTTTAAATGTCTTGTAAATATTTGCTTTTCCTTATTATATACCAAATTTTATAAGGTGATTACAAAATCTTAATTGCATTTATTGTATGAACAGCAAATACAGTTCTTTTATCTGTATCATTTTCTCCTTATACGGCTTGACTTCTTTTAGATTCTGGTATATGTTTTGATAGAATAAATACGAATTCTTATATGATGATAAACAAGTACAATGAAACGCTTTACTTAAAACGTATGTCTAAGCCTGGTCATCCTTTAAGTAATCCAAAAAGGAGAAATGTATGTCAAAGCAGAATTTAACTTTACTAACTGATTTTTATGAATTGACTATGATGCAGGGGTATTTTAACAACAAGAATAATGAAACTGTTATTTTTGATGTCTTTTATCGTGAGAATCCCTGCGGAAGTGGCTATGCTATCTGTGCTGGCCTGGAGCAGGTAATCGAGTATATTAAAAACCTCAGATTCAAGGAGGATGATATTGAATATTTAAGAACCCTTAAAATCTTTGAAGAGGGTTTTTTATCCTATTTAAGAAATTTTCAGTTCACAGGTGATATCTATGCCATACCTGAAGGTACCGTTGTGTTTCCGATGGAGCCCTTGGTTAAGGTAATTGCCCCCATCATGGAAGCACAACTGGTTGAAACTGCATTACTAAATATCATAAATCACCAAAGCCTTATCGCAACCAAAGCCTCCCGCGTAGTCCATGCAGCAAAGGGAGCTCCCGTTATGGAGTTTGGTCTTCGAAGAGCACAGGGCCCTGATGCCGGTACCTTAGGTGCTAGAGCGGCAGTAATCGGTGGCTGCATCGGTACCAGCAATGTTCTTTCCGCAAAGTTATATGATTTGCCTGCCCTTGGAACCCATGCACACAGCTGGATTATGAGCTTTGATGATGAGCTCACAGCCTTTCGCGAATATGCCCATATGTATCCACAGAACACTACACTTCTGGTTGATACCTATGATACTCTTCGCTCCGGTGTTCCCAATGCAATTAAAGTATTCGAGGAGCTTCGAAGCCAAGATAAGATGCCACAAAAATATGGTATTCGTTTGGATAGCGGCGATCTTGCCTATCTTTCAAAAAAAGCAAGAAAGATGCTGGACGGCGCTGGCTTTACCGAGGCCTTTATAACAGCTTCCAGTGATTTGGATGAGTATATTATTGATTCTTTAAAAACCCAGGGAGCAAAAATCGATTCTTGGGGTGTTGGAACCAAGCTTATCACTTCCAAGGACTGCCCTGCCTTTGGCGGTGTCTACAAATTGGCTGCCA
Organism: uncultured Herbinix sp.; assembly: GCA_964391115.1. Lineage (GTDB taxonomy): Bacteria > Bacillota > Clostridia > Lachnospirales > Lachnospiraceae > Mobilitalea. The sequence goes on from CAYMLE010000041.1 coordinate 7,688, forward strand.
TCAAACGGGATGGTGAGTTCCTACCAAAGATGAAGCTTTCTGAGAATCAATGGAAGATCACCAATCCTGGTAACAAGAAAATTTATCGCGTCTATGAAAAAGATAGTGGCAAGATTAAGGCCGACCTGATAACTTTAGAGGACGAGACCTTCTCCTCCGATAAGCCTCTCCTGCTCTTTGATCCCATCGCTACCTGGAAGAAGACTTATCTAGCTCCGGGCAGCTATACCCTAAGAGAGCTTTTGGTACCGATCTTCTTGTCCGGTGAATGTGTCTATACCTCTCCTTCTGTCATGGATATCCGTGATTACTGCACCAAGGAACAAGATACCCTATGGGATGAGGCAAAACGTCTTGTTAATCCCCATAATGTATATGTGGACCTGTCTAATAAGCTTTACTTACTTAAGACACAGCTCCTTGACAATTACGCAGAGACAAACGAGAAATAGACGGTTTACTAGTTATTTTCTTAACATTAATAATGTTTTTTTATAATCCTTATGATATACTTGTCTTAGAAATTTTAAAGGAGGAATCTGTGTGAAAAAGGGAAGACTACTAATAATAACAACCACTGCATTGATGCTGTCCCTATCCGGTTTCCTTATATATCAGGTACTAATCGATCCCTTTGGGTCACGCAATGATAAGGACAGCGGAACTGCTTCCGCTATGGCAGCTCCCACGGGGACTGCCAAACCAGGTTATCCGGAAGGTACTTCCGGTAACGATACATATATCCCACCTACCAACGAATATGATGATAATAATGGTATTGAGGGTGGATCTGGCATGAATGAGAATCATACCCCTTGGACTCCAGCAACTGAGATGGACTTAGATCCAGAAAGTATTACTGTATTTGTAAATAAGGAGTTTGTTCTCCCTAAGGATTATGTACCAAAGGATATGGTAATTCCAAACGTACTTTTTGATATTGAAGGATATGATGAAAGAAAGCTATTACGTGAGGAGGCTGCTTACGCTCTGGAACGTTTATTTGTAGCTGCAAAGAAAGATGGTCATACTCTATACGGTATCTCTGGCTATCGCTCTTACGAGCGCCAAAAGCAAATATTTTCAAACAACATATTAAAAAAGGGGAAAAGACATACCCTAAAATATTCTGCAGTCCCGGGCGCCAGTGAACACCAAACTGGCTTATCCATGGATGTATCATCGAAATCCTTACGGTATCGCCTAATTACTCCTTTTGCAAACAGTCCCGAAGGAGAATGGTTGGGTGAGAATGCCCATAAATATGGATTTGTGATACGGTATTCTAAGGAAAAAGAGGATATTACCGGCTATGCCTATGAACCTTGGCACATTCGCTATTTAGGCAAGGATTTGGCCACTTATCTGTATACAAACGACCTAACTCTGGATGAATACTATAATTATACTCCCAGTGACAGTTTTGATTTTGAGGCACTCTATGCCGAATTAATCAATTACAAGCCTCCCATTACCCCGACTGATTTGGATGGGGACGGAATCCCCAACCATCTTGATGACGATATCGATGGGGATGGTATTCCCAATGCAATTGATGATGATATTGATGGAGATAATATTCCAAATGAGCTAGATGATGATATGGATGGCGACGGTATTCCCAATGCGATCGATGATGATATGGACGGCGACAGAATTCCCAATCGCGAGGATGATGATATTGATGGGGATGGTATTCCCAACAACGAAGATGATGATATGGATGGCGATGGTATTCCCAACAACGAAGATGACGACATGGACGGCGATGGCATTCCCAACAACGAAGATGACGACATGGACGGCGATGGTATTCCCAATGGCCAAGACTTAGATGTTGATGGCGATAGCGTACTCAATGAATATGATCTCGATATCAACGGCGATGGTATTCCCAATGATCAAGACAGTGATATGGATAGCGATGGCATTCCCAATGAAGAGGATGACGATATGGATGGGGATGGTATTCTAAATATCAATGATGAAGATATGAATGGGAACGGTATTCATGATTTTAAGGAAGCACCCCCTAAAAAGGATAATGAAATCCCCTTCGAGGAGTCACCCACAGAAGGCGAAGCTACAGAGGAGAATTCAGAAGAAGACCCCATAGAGGAGGATCCTAATGAAGGGATCGAAGAGGATCCGGAAAACGGAGCCATCGAAGAGAACCCGGAAGAGGGAACCATAGTGGACGATCCTGAAGAAGTCATAGTGGACGTTCCTGATGAAGGAAACACAAAGAACGATGATACCGATGATATCAACATAGAGGAATAACTCTTAACAGAAGAAACCACCGATACGGATTCAACCGGTAATAACAGCAAACCTGCAAGCCCTACCACGAAGGTACTTTAGAATGGAAAGGGCTATTGCACTTCAACGTTTGCTGATAAATTATTTTTGGAGGAAGGCTATGCGATTATTTTTTGCACTCTTGTTTTTATTGACTTTTTTCATTATTAGCATCCCATTGTTTCTTATAGAATATATAATTGGACGATTTAATCACCGTGCCATGGTTGCTAGTTCTCAAAAGATTGTAGTTGCTGCATTTCATGTGATCCTGTGGATATCCGGTGTAAAACGAACGGTTATCGGTGTAGAAAATGTGCCAAAGGATGAAGCCGTTTTGTATATTTCCAACCATCGTAGTTATTTTGATATTCCTGTGGCCTATGTATCACTACCCACGCTAACGGGCTTCATGGCTAAGAAGGAGATTGCCAAGATTCCTTTCTTACGAACCTGGATGCGCTTTATACAGTGTTTGTTCCTGGACCGAGAAGATATTAAACAAGGGTTAAAAACCATTCTCAAAGGGATAGAACAGATTAAAAATGGGTATTCTGTTTTTATATCACCGGAGGGAACCCGTAATCAAGGTAAGGAGATGCTTCCCTTCAAGGAAGGCAGCTTTAAAATGGCCGAAAAGACAGGTTGTGCAATCATACCGGTAGCAATTAGTAATACGGATGATGTTTTTGAAAATCATTTCCCAGTGATAAAGTCAACCCATGTAGTAATTGAATTTGGTAAACCGATTTATCCCGACCAGTTGGAAAAAGAGCAAAGAAAGTTTCTGGGGTCCTATGTACAGAATATTCTTCGCGAGACTCTGGAGAAGAATTCCTCCCTTCTGAATTCAAAATAACCTGGTTTAAGAAATTTTTATTTCTCTATTTATTTTTTTTACAAAAGATGATACAATAAACGTTGCCTGTTAGGCAATACCCGTAATCGGGTAACTTTTGAATACGTACAATTAGGAGGTACATAATTCATGGAAACCGTTCTCACAGTTTTAGCTATCGTTGCGGTGGTGGCCGTTGTTGCATTTGTAGTACTGTATTTTGTAGGTAAACGCCTTCAGAAAAAACAAGATTCCTCAGAGACTCAAATGAAGGAATCCTCACAGACCATTTCCATTCTGGTTATCGATAAAAAGAAAATGAAATTAAAGGAAGCTAATCTTCCGAAGATTGTATTAGACCAGACTCCAAAATATTTACGTGCCTCTAAAGTACCAATCGTGAAAGCGAAGATCGGACCCAAAGTAATGTCCCTCATGTGCGATGCTAAGGTATTTGACATCATTCCAGTGAAGAAGGAAGTTAAGGCCGTTATCAGTGGTATCTATATTATGGATGTCAAAGGTTTAAGAAGTGGTCTAGAAACGAACAAGAAGGTTAAAAAGGGATTTTTCAAACGTTTTTCAAAAAATAAATAAGTTAATTATAAACCTCTTCCTTTATGGCATAATTGTTATATAGTAAGAGGTTTTTTATTTATATAACTATTGGTTAGAAAGGATTCGCCTATGAAGCTTAAAAATCTTATTCTCATTATTACCCTTAGCATCTATTACTATGGCTAAGCAATACATCGATGCTGGGGCGGACGCGGTAATCGGATGCCATCCCCATGTTCTCCAAGGCATGGAATTCTATAAAGGCAAGATAATTGCATACAGTCTGGGTAATTACTGGTTCAATAATAGCACTCGAGAAACCGGCCTTTTGAAGCTTTATTTAAATCCCGATGGAAGCACCAAGGTTCAACTGCTGCCTGCTATGCAGAAAAGCACTTATACTTATCTGCTAACCGACGTGAAGGAACGTGAGGCTTATTATGATTTCATGGAGGATATATCCTTTGGGGTCACTTATGATGAGGAAGGTTTCCTTAGGGAGGTACCCAACGATTAATAAGCCTAATTCTATATTTTTATTATCTAACGATATAAAGAAAACCAGTCAGTGGACTTTCCGTTAAAAGGATAACGGTCCATGGCTGGTTTTTTGCTATCATTATTTTACTGCAGGAGTAATCCTAAGGATTACCTGATTCTGTGAAAGTATATTATCCTGACTGGATAGGAAATATTGAACCGATACCATTAATTCTTTCTCTGTTTCAATAACCGCCAGCTCCTTGGTATGAATATCAAAGCTCATAATTCCATAGGGGGTTCCATATTGAGCCGGGGCTACCTCGGATCGATTAAAAACCATATGACTATGATAAGCACCCTCTTTTTTAATCGTTAGCTCTTCGGATGAAAGTTTAAGTAGATTGCGTATCACCGCTCCATCCTCTTCGGCCACTTCCTCGTACTGGATGATATGCTTTCCATTCTGGTAATGGTAAGTCCCAATTGCCTTAGAAGTAATACACTCCCCTGTAGGCCCCATATCCCTTCCCTCAATCACAATCTGTACATCCTTTGTCATAGTTGACTCCCTTTAAGATAATCGACTTCATAAAGCCTATAATACATTCCATTCTATTACCTTTAACTTATATGGAACGTTAAACTAAGTGTTTCTATTTTTATTAACCTAATTCTTCGATGTTGACATCCTTTGTTTCAATCACGTCACAAGGTAGAATCGTATTAGCAAAACTTCTGAATTTTTCGGCTCCATCACTCACATAGAATATATGGTCTGTTTTTAGAATATCATCATTTCTTAGTCCCTGCTCTGTCAATACATTACTCAGAGTTTTCGCTGTCTCATAGGCTGGATTCACCAGTTCAATCTCGTCTCCCACAATCTTACGAATGGTCTTTCGAAGTAAAGGATAATGAGTACAACCAAGGACAAGTGTATCAATATCCTCCTTTAATAAATCACCAATATAACGTCGGCTAATTTCCAAGGTTATCGGGTCATCGACTAATCCCTCTTCCACCAAAGGAACAAAAAGTGGGCAAGCTTTCCCAAATATCTTAACCTGGGGATTCATATGATTAAGAAACTTTGTATATATTCCACTGCGGATGGTTCCTTCTGTACCTATCACACCAATCCGGCCGTTCTTCGTCGTCTGGGCAGCGACTGCGGCTCCTGGCTTAACCACTCCGATGACCGGGATATCCACCTCATCTTTTACTGTTTCTAGAGCAAAGGCGCTTGCTGTATTACAAGCAATAACGATCGCCTTGACTCCTTTCTGCATGAGGAATCGAATAATCTGTCTTGTATAGGTCGTAATTGTTTCCTTCGATTTACTTCCATAGGGAAGTCTTGCCGTATCACCAAAATATATAATTGTTTCACCCGGTATCTGATTCATAATTTCCTTAACTACGGTTAACCCGCCGACACCAGAATCAAAGATACCAATCGGTGCTCTATTTAACATCTTTATGCCTCCTGTCATCTTATTGGATGCCTATCCATTGTACTATTAAAAACACGTAACTTCAAGAGCTTTCCTTATGTAAAACTTAGGCTGCCTACTCATCATTATAGAAGTTAAGAGGCTTTCTCTTCAATTTATTCACCGTCTTTACATACGTTCCTGAATAAAACTGCCAATAACCGGACATAATTAGATGTTCATTATTTTATCACCATTCTATAATAAATGCTTGGTTGCTTAAGGAGGCTAAAATGAAACTACATAGTATCAAAAAATGGGAAGGGAGTGCCATTCATCTTCCTCTACTTATATCAATTTGCTTTTTATCTTGGGTTGGCATCCTGTTTATCCATACTACTGCAAAGGCGGGAGATATACAGGAGGGTATCGCAAAGGAGGTCATTCGGTTTCATGTTATAGCCAACAGTGATCGTCCTGAGGATCAAGAATTAAAGCTTCGTGTAAAAGACGCCTTGGTCAAGAAGCTATCACCCCTACTGAAGGATACAGAGGATCTCGAAGAAGGCCGATCCATTATACGTTCCAATCTGCCACAAATTGCTACAGCCGCTTCAGAAATTATCCAACAGTACGGCTTTACTTATTCTGTATCGGTTAGCTTAGAGCCAAGTTACTTTCCTATGAAGGTCTATGGGGATTATACCTTTCCACCGGGATCTTACGAGGCACTCCGTGTGAAGATTGGAGAAGCCTCTGGCCAAAACTGGTGGTGTGTTATGTTTCCTCCTCTATGCTTTGTAGATGAAACCTACAGTATTGTGAATTCAGATACAGAGAATCAACTAGAACAACTTTTAACCGAGGAAGAACTAGAGACAATAAAGAATCAGGGAGTTCCAATAAAATATAAATTTAAAATCTGGGAATCCATAAAGAAGCTATTTCATTAAATGTAACCCTAAGGTATTCGTGTCATTCGATACGAATTATATTAAATACCTCTACCTCTTTCCGGCCTTAACTTCAATTGTAAACAGACCGGTTATGTGTTAAAATACGGGTATTAAATTTATTGGAGGCCGATATGAATTCTATCACAATGAGAGCTTATGCCAAAATTAATCTTGGCTTAGATGTATTACGAAAACGGGAAGATGGCTATCATGAGGTCTGTATGATAATGCAGTCCATTAATCTATATGATCTTCTGACCATTCGCAAACACATAGATAGCAATATTAAAGTTCGTACTAATCTTTCATACTTACCCAATGATCAAAGAAACTTAGTATATAAGGCAACTGCTTTATTTCGTGAAACCTTTGGAATTACTGAGGGGATTCGGATTAACCTAGAAAAACACATTCCTGTCGCAGCTGGGCTTGCTGGAGGAAGCAGCGATGCTGCTGCTACTTTAAAAGGGCTAAACCTATTATTTAGAACAGGACTATCGGATACTGAGCTTAAGGAACTGGGAGTTAAACTAGGAGCGGACGTTCCCTATTGCATCATGCTCGGTACTGCTCTTTCCGAAGGGATTGGCGAAGTCCTCACCCCACTTTCTCCTATGCCGAATTGTCACATTCTCCTTGCCAAGCCAGACATTAGCGTCTCCACCCGATATGTCTATGAGAGCCTAAGCATAAACCCAGATACAATTCATCCAGACATTCCCGCTATGGTGGATGCAATAAAGAACGGTAGCTTATCCGATCTAGCCTGTAAGATGGATAATATTCTTCAAATGGTTACGGTTAAAGATTATCCTATCATTGAACGAATTAAGCAGGAAATGAACCAGCATGGGGCATTAGCCTCTCTAATGAGTGGCAGTGGCCCAACCGTATTTGGCATTTATGAGGATTACAAAACTGCCCATAATGCATATCAGCATTTAAAACATTCTAGGTATGGTAGAACGACTTTTCTAACAAAGCCTTACTGGCCATAACCAGATTTTATTTACGCACTACTTATGATTAGAAAGGTAATAAGCGAATAATGAACAGAGCCTATACATACCGCCATACCACCTTTGCCTGCTACCGCGGTTATATAACCCAAGCTATTATCAATAACCTAGCACCCTTGTTATTCATCATATTCCGTACTAGCTTTGGTATTACCTATGAACAGCTAGGTGCACTTGTACTTGCTAATTTTATTACACAGATCGTTACTGACCTATGGGCCACCAAATATGCGGACCGATTTGGCTATCGCAAATGTATGGTCGTTGCCCATGGTCTTAGTTTTTGTGGCCTTTTATTACTTGGCATACTTCCACTACTGCTTCCGGATCCGAATCTCGGGATACTTCTGTCCATTATAGTATATGCCATTGGTGGAGGACTTCTGGAGGTTGTAGTGAGCCCTATCGTAGAGGCATTACCCAATGAGAATAAGGAAGGCTCAATGAGCCTATTACATTCCTTTTACTGCTGGGGACAGATGTCTGTCGTCATCCTCACTACCCTACTAATATGGATTCTAGGCAGGGATCTATGGTTTGTCTTACCGATTCTTTGGGCCTTATTCCCCCTATATAATATGTTCTCCTTCCTCCATGTGCCGATCCTTCCATTAGTAACAGAGGGTAAGGGCATGAAGCTAAAGGAACTGTTCTCCACGCGTACCTTTTACCTTGCCATGATTTTAATGATATGCTCTGGAGCCAGCGAGCTGACTATGTCCCAATGGTCCTCCATGTTCGCCGAGAGGGGTTTGGGCATACCGAAGGTATATGGAGACTTGCTAGGCCCTGGATTATTTGCCTTGTTCATGGCCATTGGCAGAACTATCTTCGGCTATCTTGGCGACCGACTTCCTCTAAAACGTGTTCTTGCTGTTAGTAGTGTTTTATGTGTAATCACCTATCTGGTCACCGTCTTCAGCACCAGTCCGGCTTTATCTCTTCTTGCCTGCAGCCTTACGGGATTAACAGTCAGCTTAATGTGGCCTGGTACCTTCAGCATCTTCTCAGCAACCTTTCCAAGAGGTGGAACCTTAATGTTTGGTATTCTTGCTGTATGCGGAGACATCGGTTGTTCTGTGGGTCCTTGGATGGCGGGCAAGATATCCGACGCAGTGGAGCAAGGCAGTCTTATGTTACCACTCTGGGAAGGAAGAGGATTCAACTTAGAGCAAATTGGTCTTCGTAGTGGCCTACTAGCTGCAATTCTGTTTCCCTTACTGATGTTCTTAGGATTAGCCTTATCTAAAAGGCGGAGGGAATAATGATTATTCCTTCCGCCTTATTATTTACCTTACATTGAATGGTTATCTACCATCCGTTATTATCTATCGTCTTCTGCGTTATTCCTATTGACAGAGCATTCCTCTCCGAAGCTTAACAGTCCTGCATGCTATCTCCGTTAATAGAATCACGCCATTCCTCCAGCTGTTTAATTGCGGTATCCATTGTGTCCTTACAGATTCCCGGAAGCTCTCCACCCCAGGTCTTCGTTGCTTCTTCAAACCCTTTTTTGACTGCACCTATCATTAGGTCTGCCTTAGAAGGATCTCCCCCGGTTAAGGCTTTTGCAAAGGAAACGAGACGTTCTGCTGTCTTTACCACGCCCCAATAGCCATCTTCTCCGATGTCCTTCTGGGCCTGAGCGCTAACTTCAGGATCAACCTGTACCTTGCCCTCTCGAAGAAGTCCATAGATATTGGTTCCTTCTGCGATGGTCTGACCCTGTTTTAATAACATTTTTTCTACCAAAGCTCTTAAATCCTGAGATCTTTTCTCAGCCTCTTCGATTAATCGTTTTACCGTGGCCGAATCCTGCTGGTAGGTTTTATTTGTCTTCTGATCTTTATTCCCTTGTTCATAAACAGCTACCGGTTTCTCAGTATTCTGTCTTACCTCATTGGCTCTTTTTTCTTGTGATAATTGAGAAACGTTGCTTCCATAATTGTTATTTGTGGTAATATGTTCTACGTTCATTTTATCCTCCGTTTCTAAAAGGGTTTATCCTTCCTCAAAATAACCATCCGTGGATATGGAGGTGGCACCTTCCCTGGTTAACTCTATAATCTGTATTTCGGAATAAATTAACATAAACTTAACATTATTTTCTTAAATAATAATAGATTTCGTCTCAGTCATCCAAAAAAGAATGGTGAATCCTGTTGTCACTTCATATTATGGCATCTACTTTTTTCACAAGGATTAGCTTATCGCCTTCACTTAGCTTATCATCTTCTAAATCATTGATGCTCATAATGGTATCCACTGTAGTGTAATATTTCTTAGCAATATTCCACATGGTATCCCCAGGCTTAACCATATACCCAATGATTCCCGGCATGGATTGCAGCTTCTCCAGATCAAGTTCAGCCACTTCGATATCGGTAATAATCGGCTCTGTAATCTTATCAAATACGATTGTATTCAGATTCATCGCAGCCTTAACTTCAATCTCATCGCTATCTAACATCATGACATTAAGCTGGTCGATGTTCGGCTTAATATCAAAGGTACTATCCGGCTTCATTCCCTTGACTTCAATCACCTGGGCAAACGGTATCGCTCCTTTTAAAGAATTCATCGGACAGCTATCATCCTCAGCAATGTAAAGGATATTTATTTCTATGACACCCTCTACCTTTAAGTCGGTTCCATCCGGAACAATATCATCTATCTTGATACTACCCCCGGCATGGCATATTTGTAGAATCTTAGGTTGATTGTCAGGAATTCTAAGCCGATCCGCGATGCGATATTTACTATTGTTTTTAATCACTAGATTCTCATAGGTTGCATTCCGGATAATCGGAGTTATTTCCTTAGAGGGGCTGTAAACATCACAAAGAATCTCAGGTTCCTCAATGTCATAAACCTTAATGTTCATTTCTAGGATTACTTCCAAGTCTAGTACTCGCTCTTCCCCATCCATATCCGGCTTGATCTCTAGACTCTTGTTAATGATACGGAAGGTTATATCCTCTACCATATTCTCGTCACAGCCATTACAATCTATGGTACCATTGAAGGGAATCTCTGTCTCAAAGTATTCGATGGGATTCTCTTCATCCTCACTTGTGTAAAGAATAAATACTGGTAACTCTCCCTTGATTGTAAACCGATCCTCCATGAGTCTAGCCTCAACATTATTTAGCTGCATATCATTGTAAAGAATAGAGGATACATTTCCTTTATTCGTGGGGAGAAGAAGTTCATCCTTAATTCGGAAGGTATCCTTCTTATTAATACGTACATCCGTTATCTCGATCTTCTTATTGATGTATTGAATATCCTCTGGTCCCTCTACCATAATCGCTGTTTCTTCATCGTAAAGCTCTTCCACGGCCACATTTAAGCGGACTATGGACTTTACACTAAGCTTTCTGGAGTTAATCAAACCAGTTGACAGGTCCTCCAACTCCCATCGAACAATCGGATCATCTTCCGCACAGGTTAGCTCCATATTAATGATTTCATCAAAAGGAATTTCTCCTGAGATATTATGTATCGGCCTCTGATCCTCTTCACTAAGATATAATACATTGAAACTCAAGGTACCCTTGATCAGAAGCTTCCCATTCATAGCCTTTATTTCACTAATTCTAATGTCACCCTGCTCCGTAACTATTCTATCAATGTCCGGTTTTATGTCGGGAACATTAAAATCATCATCCAATGTAAGCTGCAGGGTACTCTTACATTTTA
>CAYMLE010000042.1:0-18834 GCA_964391115.1 uncultured Herbinix sp.
ATCTTGCCCCGAATTCATATCTGGACTCTGTCCTTCCTCCGAAGGATTCCCTGGATCTAGTGTACTGTCCTCTTCGTCAGTTGTGCTGTCCCCTTCGTCAGTTGTACTGTCCCCAGGTTTTGTCTGCTCCAACAATCCAGCGGACTGTTTCCCTGTTTCCTTAGCATCTATGGTATGGAACGTAATATTTCCTTTTAGAATTAGCATTAGAAATATTGCAGATAACGCTAAAACCTCCAGCATAATAATTGTTCCAAAAATTCGCTTTCTTTTCTTCAATGCTTTCCTCCTTAATGCTTATAACCAACGGTCTGTTATAATGACATTATACTGTATATTATGAGGTTTTTCCACCATTATTGATATCCATTCATATGTCCAAATAGTGTCAGCGCTACTCAAAAAGAATGCTGTTTAAGTCAAAAGCACTGATCCGATCCACTGGATAAGAAGCATTGTAAAAAGCCGCGGATTCAAAGTTCACATAAAGATAAGAGCCGTTTATCGCTATCTCCTCATTCATGGAAGGCATATCAACCGTACGCAGCAGGTTTCCCATACGATATGTCCCATATTCACTTGATCGGTCAGGTTTATATATATCCAACTGGCGCATATAACCCCTCAGCCCTTTGTATAGCTGACAGGAACGAGATATTATCAAGTAACCCTCCTCCGTAAATGCAACGCCTTGGACTCTTGTTGGCATCGTCAAGGTGCCAACTCGTTTTAAAGTAGGAACCTCATCGGTTTCATAATCCAAACGATAGCTGTACATTTTTGTGGACTTTAGTTCATTATAAGAGCCCACCCAGAGCAGGTTATCATAATAGGTGATGAAGGAAGCCGTTATTCCCAATCTGACTTCAGATGCAAAATCAACCTCGACATAAGGCTCATCCGATTCGACTGCCTCTTTGATATCCTCCATATCTACCGCGCATACCCTTGTTCCGACGGTAATCCAAAGATAAGAACCATCGTAGCTGATTCCTCCGACATGAGCATCCGTAGGTAGGACTAGGGTTACAAGAAGAGTTCCGGTTGTCTGATCCATTACATAGACTACAGAATTTTCTTCATCCGCCATATCATAGGCTGACATCATTAGATAATCCCCTGCAAAGGTTAACCCCTGTGGACACATGGAGGAACTGCTAAAACCACTAATATTGGTATTAATCAGTCCCGGTATGATAAAGCTTCTGTCAAAATCAACATTCTTCTGGTAGAATTCGATTTCTGTAAAAGCATCGGAGGTTTCGAAATCCTCCCTTTTGGTAAATAGTTTAGCCTCTGTGCTGGTATCCGGTATCTCTATGATATCTACCATTTTTATATCCGAAGAAGGGCTGTCCTCTATACCCGCTTGGAATGTACGACGGGCAATTCCATAGAAGGAATAGGAGCTTCCGGTAGTCAATCCCTCATAGATATATTCTAGGCTAGAGCTTCTCTGAGTCGTTAATAAAACAAACTCTCCATTATCTATACCCACATAGATGTCATAAGAAGTAGCCCCATTTACCTTTTTCCATGACAGACGAACCTTTTCCTCACCTGCCTTTACTGTTAAATTAAGCTTTGACAGCTTCGTTCTTGTATCAACGGTATCTGACGAATCTCCAGAAAAAACGGGCTCCATAATATAGGCACTTACTTTGTACCGATAGGCAGTTCCAGAGACCACGGACTTGTCGGTATAGGTTGTTCCAGCGGTCGTTCCAACTCTTGCAAACTGATTTGAAGAAGCTGGCGCTCGGTAAATAATATATCCCGTAGCATTAGGAACCAGTGTCCAAGATAAGTCTATGGAGGTGGCAGCGGTTTTTGCCACCGTAAGGCCGCCTACTGCTTCCGGGCCCGTTGCTGCCATTAACTTATCCGATAATTCACCGGTATAGGTTACACCATCAATATCAGCGACGGCATTGATATAAAATGCTAAGATCGTTCCCGGTTCATATTCTAAGGTTACCGTATTCATCTCCGTAAAGGCAGCCAAACCAAATTCTTTGGTTACTTCATTACGGCTGTATATCTCATAGCCTTTTACTCCAGGTAACTCATCCCAAGTAAGAGTGATTGATGTTGAGCTACCTTCTGTTGCAGTTACATTCGTAACCTTTGACGGTGTTACTCGAACTGTCAGAGTAGCTGTAGCACCATCATACTCTACGGTTATTGTCTGATTGCCAATTTGATTCCCTATAAAACCGGTTAGAGTATACTCGGTTATAATTTTACTGGATCCATCCTGATAATAGCCTGTTACCTCCATATCAGATAGATTGAGCTTCTGTCCGTTAGTATAGCTTGTCCTGGATGGTTGCTTCGTAATTTCAATATCACGAAGCTTAGCGGATGTTTCCTCCGCACTGGCTATATTATGTATGAGTAAAAAGGAACAGCAAATTGCTGTTATCATAAAGGTTAATAATTTCAATGTCTTGTTTTTCATAGTATCCGCTCCTTGTAAGTCTCAAATTCATAGTTGCAAAGTATCAGTTGTCTTGGGTTACTAGATTCTTCATCTAACACCAATATTATACTTCCTATTCCGAAAAATCGCAATCGTATGAAATACCCCCTTATACGTTTTGAAGCACAATCGAAAAACAAAGCACTATTTACTATGTTTTTAGCAGTAAATCAATATCCATCTATCTTACTGCGCCGTATAATAAGATTATAGGAACTGAAGATTTGGATTCAACAAGGAGGTTTTTGAATGCAACTTACCGGCGTATGGCTGCCAATCATCACACCCTTTAAGGATGGCAGAGTAGATTATAAAACTTATAAAAAGCTTATTACTCATTATTCAGATAAAGGAATCAGTGGAATAATACCCTTAGGAACTACCGGAGAAATATCTACCTTAAGTGACTATGAATTTGAGGAAATGATTGAGAAGACAATGGAATTCAATCGTGATCGACTGCCCGTCTACATTGGAGTCGGTGGAAATGATACTGCCCGTGTAATTAAAAAGGTTAAAATCGCTGAATATTATGATGTGCAGGGAATCCTATCCGTCTGCCCTTATTATAATCGTCCAAACCAAGAGGGTATTTATCACCATTTTCGAAGCATAGCCGAAGATACTCCCTTAAATATCATCGTCTATAATATCCCATATCGGACTGGTGTGAACATTGAGAATGACACCATATACCGTCTAGCAGAACTGAAGAATATCATAGGCTTAAAAGACTGTTGTGGTGACATGAAACAGACTATGGCACTGCTAATGGCGCCACCGAAGGACTTCTCCATACTAACCGGAGAGGATCTTCTCTTTTTCCAAACCCTAGCTCTTGGTGGTCAAGGAGGAATTCTTGCTTCCTCCCATATCAAGACAGAATTATTCGTTGAGGTATACAATAAGATGAAACAAAATGATCATCAAGGTGCACTAACGATATGGAGCCAGTTATATGATATCATTCCGCTTCTATTCAAAGAACCTAACCCTGCACCGATCAAATATTGCCTAAAGGAACAAGGTATGCTAGAGGCTATGGATGTACGCCTTCCTCTAGTTCCGATCTCACAACAGCTACAGACAAAGCTGGACTTGGTGATGGGATACCATGATGTAAAGTTGCAGATGGCATAATCGTTAGTACTCACATCCATTTCGAATAATATGTGTTGATGGATCGATGATTGAATATCTGATATGTTGATGGATTGATGATTGAATATCTGATGTGCGATAATTGAATATGCGACCTGTTTCTATCAATATTAAAACCGCCTTAATTTGAAGTGAATCTCTTTTGCTAGGCATAACAATCTAACAAAAGGGGTTCACTTAAATTTGGCGGTTTTATTTTAACCATAGTTTATTCTAAATTAATATATTTATACTTCATTACTAGGGGATATCTTATGGTAAGCTAGGCGTTCTGCACCATCCTGTAAATAGATGATTCCACATTTAGCATATCCATTCTTCATCAGAAGATTATGCATCACCCGATTATCTCTGTGGGTATCGATTCGGATATTATTGCATTGTTCAAAGCACCAATCCAAGCAGAAGGAGGCAACACCTCGCATATGGCTTGCGGAGGCAATTCTATGAACCACGCCATAAGGCTCCTCATTTAACCATTGTCCTTCATATATTTTGATATATGTTGGATCTATACCCAGAGTAAATCGAAATACACCAACAATCTGATTCTCATCAATACATACATAACTATTATGCTCCCGAATATCCTCCTGAATCAATTCAATATTCGGATAGCCATTAACCCATTGATCTTGGTTGCCATGCTGCCTCATATATTGTCGGGCCTGATTATATATTTCCATAACTACGTTAACATCTTCTATTGTTGTATTTCTAATCTCCATCCGAAGCTCCTTGTGTTTTAGTACTTCATAATATAGCTGATACCAGATCGCTAAGCCCTTTTATATTGAATTTCTCAAAATATAAGTTTTCCTTCGGAATCCATTCCTCCACAAAACGTTTTAACATAACCTCACCATTACGAGCCAGAATCCTTTTTTTCTGCTCCTCATTTGAGATATTCAAAAACACCTTGAAGTCATAAAAATCAATCAGGCTTGGATGCATACTGTAGGCGCCTTCTATGATATTAAGCCTTTTCGGCAAAACTGTAATCGGCTCTTGCAAGGCCATCTGTTTACAGTCATAGGCACGGTAGGTAAAGCTTCGGCCGCGTTTTAAGCCTTCGATAATCTCAGTCTTAAAACGGACGTAATCTACATTACCACCAACCTCCATAAGCCGATCCTCTGTTTTTTGTTCCGGTCTGAGAAAATAATCATCCATATGGAATATATTGCCGTCATAGATTTCATTTAACTGAGAGGCCAGAGTACTTTTACCTGCTCCACTATTCCCATCGATGGCTAGATATACTGTATCCTTAATGGTCAAGAGATGGTCGATGCTTTGAACTAACTTAATATACTGATTATTATCTTTCATATTCACTCTCAATCAATCTTCCTTTTCGTAAAGCAACTACTATTATGGGAATTAACACTAGCTGGATTAGAATACCAGGTAGTGCATTGATAAATGCGCCGGTAATAAAAAACTTCCAGGTAAAGCTTGTCCCGTTAATACCGAATAATATCAAGGAAGCAATTCCCCACACTATTCTACCGATTATCATAGATAGGATCAGATTCGGGTATATAAACAGATTCTTCTTCGGGAAGATTCCGGCGAATACACCGGTGAAGAATCCATAGGCTGCCAGCTCAAAGGCCATTGCTGTAGCAATCGGAAACATTGGGGGCATAGTAAACAGCATACTTCTTAATAGAGGCGTTATAAAGCCTACGATCAGTCCGTAAGGAGCTCCGCATACAAACCCTGCCAATAACACAGGAATGTGCATGGGTAGTAACTTGTTTCCTATGGTTGGAATCTGTCCTGTGATAAACGGTAAAACTAACCCTAGGGCTAGGAATAAGCCAGCCAGTACTGTCTTTTCAGTAGATGATTTTGTCATGTTATCCTCCATATTTCATTTCATATTGTTTTTATGATCTTTATGTTGCGAACAAAAACGTATTCATAAACGTATATCTTCACTCAATAACTACAACCGTGCTTGTACTTATCTCCTACGCTTTTATTATTTAATACAATTATGCTATCATCCAGAAACTTTTATTGGATTGACGCTTACTTATTCTGTATAACCTATGGCCAAAATAGTGAATTCTTTATTTTCTTCACCTTCTGCCATTTTTACTGTTATCGTATGCTCAGCAGCCTTTTCATCCTTAAATACACTAATCACAATTGGATTATTCCACCCACCGCTATTGTAGCTGTTAACTGTTTGTTTCAGTACTCCATCAACATAGATTTCTGCTTTGCCTGCATTTGTACTACTACTTTGCTTATGTACCAGTAGCATATTCTTACAGGTTAGTTTCATGGTGAAGGGATTATTTCCACTTTCTAATGCATGCATCCAGTTATCTGGGAAGGTCCAGGAAGACTTATCCACTGCGGTGAAACTACCGATATCCAGGGATACACGATCAGGCACAGTTGCCGGTGTCAGCATATGAATGCCTACATAGGATTGACCATAATAAGTGGTATCCGGAATTGAGATATCTTTCTCGATGATCTCTTCCGAATCAACCATATCATATAGATAAGAGATGCAATCCGCCATAATCTGATGTCCATAATTGGTTGGATGATAAATGTCGGAGAAGAATTCTGCATCGGTCAGAGTTTTCTCCTGATCCAAGGCAGGTACCACAGCCTGCTTTATGCTAATCATCGGGAGCTGATAGACCTTACCCAATGGTCGATATGTATCCTCAAGGTTCCATCTTGATTGAAATACTGCAAATACTAAGATTACTGCTGGCTCATTCTCCGCTGACAGAATTTCACGGACCATACTCTCAAAAGCTTCCCCTCTGGTTACCTCTTCATGATCGTTCACGGAAAACTCAATAAATACTACATCCGGAAGCTTGTCTAACTTATCTAAAACATCCCTTTTATATCGAATCACACCAAGAGAGGATGGTGTACCACCCATGCCGGCATTGACCATCGTGATATGAGATCCATCACCTGAGCCAAACTTAGTTTTAAAGGTTTCATAAGAAAGGCCTACATAAGCTTTTTCCTTAGGGGAAGCATTAGCACCTTCTGTGATGGAGCCTCCAATATATGCAATTGCAACCTCTTCACCATTCCTTGCCTTTTCGATCGCCTTTTTTAGCCGAACATTGTTTCCCGTACTCATCAGGGAACGCTCAATCATCTTACGATAGGTTTGTTCCTGTGTAAGTTCATCTTGTACTACTTCATCCTTCTTCATACTATCCTCTGTGACCTCCTGATTCCCTATGATACCATTCTTAGAGCCGCCTTGATCATCCCCAGCAACGGAAGAATCGTCCTTATTACTTTCCTGCGTATCGACTCCCTCTGTTTCACCAGCATCTGCAACTACATTTTCACCGCCTTTGCTCTTACTATCCGTATCGCTAACTTTGCCTGCTTCATCTCCGGAGCAAGCGGTTAATATAATACAGATAGCCATACCAATTAGCATAACCTTACCGTTTTTCATAAATAACATCCTTTCTCCTCATATCATACATGCCTATTGTTCCAACCTTTTTAACTTAACAATTTCTATGCCAATATAAATAACGGCAATTATGGATGCGATTCCATCGGATAAAGCATTACTGATATAAACACCCTTAACCCCTAGGTAAGGCGCCAGTATAAAAATCGCTGGTATTAAGATAAATCCATACCGAAAACATGCCAAAACGCTACTAAGCCTTGCTTTTCCAACAACCTGAAAATATTGAGAGCTAACTGTTTGTAGTCCTACCAGGGGAAGCATAGAAAGATAATACTTCATACCGGCCGAGGTTGCTTGTATCAGCCCCAAGTCCTCCGTGAATAAACCTACCAATAATCTTGGATAGAACAAAATCAGTAAAAACAAAAGCAAGGACAATACAAAGGAGTAGAATAAGGCCAGTTCCAAAGATCTTCTAACCCGGCCATATTGCTTAGCACCCCAATTATATCCACAAATCGAATTATTGCCCTGAACAATACCTACAATCACCATATGATAAAAGCTAAAAACACTGGACATGATGGTTACTGCAGCAATATCAAGATCGGTACCATAGGTCAGCAAACGATTATTAATATATAGATTGACGCCAGCAGCTAATATCTGTACATAAAAAGAAGGCTGACCCATCTTTATGCTCTCTTTTATTAACTGAGTCTCATTTTGTACTTTGCGTTTTTTTAAATGTATGATGAAATCCGGTCTTTTTACAAAAGCATAAATCACACAAATCGTTAGGGTTGTTTGAGAAATTACCGTCGCTATCGCTGCTCCCGCTATCCCTAATCGAAAGACAAAGATAAAAATCGGATCCAAAACAATGTTCATTATGGATGTGATTATAATAATTGTCATCGAGGTTTTCGCCTGTCCAATTGAACGCAGAGAGTTATTTAAGCAATATCCCGGTATTCCGATGATTGATCCTACTATGATTATAATAATGTATTCCTTCGCATAGGGTAATACCTCCTCCGAGATGGTTAACAAACGTAAAATCGGAGTTAAAAAAAGCATAAATATAATAGCAAAAGCAATCAGAAAAAGAACGATATATTTTAAAGCCAAATAAAGTATATCTTCGGCCTCATCTTTCTTTCCTTCTCCTAATTTAATTGACACTAACGATGAGGTTCCTATACCAATTAACAGTATAAACGCCATCTGAATGATTTGTATCGGCATAGTAATTCCTACGGCCGTTAACGCATACGAATTTAATTTGCCTACAAATATACGATCTACGATATTAAAGATTGCACTACTTAGCATCCCGAGAATTGCCGGAATACTCAGTTGCCATAACAATCTTGATACTTTTTCCGTTCCAAGGTTAAATTTCATCTCTACTCACCTATCTATTAATCACAATGAAAAAAGTATATAACAATTTCACTGAATATGCTAGTTCTTTTATCCATGAACGACAAAAACCTTCCCAGTTTCTGAAGTGCCCCCTGTCTACTTTATGGGAGCATATCATCTTGTTTGCTTGGGAAGGTTTTGTCTCGTTACATGTTTAGGTTGAAATAACTTTATCTAGTCTTTCATATTTACTATACTTACATTATTTTTCTGACCATTTATTATTGCTATTACTTACATAAATTCTTGCAATTAGATATAAGCCCAATCTACAGCACTAAATCTACTAACGCTAGGGGTTCAATCCATTGTCCATCCTTATAGGCCCTCATATTGCCTCCAGATATCTCATCGATCAAAGCAATGTGTTTATCTTCACCGACTCTACCAAATTCTAATTTAATATCATAGAGTTCAATACCCTTTGTTGCTAAATCATCTTTAATGATACCCGATATTTGTTTCGTTAAATCCTTTATGATTTGATATTCCTCCGTTGACAGTAGACCTAGCATAGCAAGAGCATCTTCAGTGATTGGAGGATCATTTCTTTGATCATCCTTCAATGTAATCTCTACAAAGGCATCCAAGGGCTGTCCCTCAACGGCATATTTTCCATAGCGTCGAATAAAGCTTCCAAAAGCACGGTAGCGGCAGATAATCTCTAAGCCTTCTCCAAAGGCAGTTGCTTTCTTTACTGTCATTGTAACATTATCCAGATCAGCACTAATATAATGTGTGGGTATTCCCATGGCATTTATCTTTTCGTAGAAATACTGTGTCAAACGAAGTCCGGCTTTACCTGCTCCCTCTATGGTTAACCCTACAGAGTTGGCACCTGGATCAAATTTACCGTTTTCTCCGGTAGCATCATCCTTAAATTTCAATAAATAGTTTCCGTCCTCCAATGAATAAACATCCTTAGTCTTTCCTTGATATACCAACTGCATAAAATACCCTCCAATCATCAAATAAACCAGCTGTTCAATTCCCTTTATGTAAATCACAATAACACAGGTACAGGTTTATTGACTAATTCTTTATACTTATATATTCTAGCTGTAATTCTTATAAGTAAACTGGGTTTATAAATTTACTTTTTTATTCTTCCCTAATACTATATCCATAAATCTATCACTTCTCACCAAAATGGCTTTATAATTTAAGTAACCAAATAAAAATAGTAAACCTATTCCCAAAGTAATGATAATCATACATCCACCACCATTTCTCTAATTAAAAACGAATCATTAGTGACAACAAAATTCTTATTACACTATTATTATATATCACGGTAGTCTGATCTCGAAACGGGTATTCGGTTAAATGTTTGTAAAGAATGTGTAAGCTATCAAAGAGCTCTATACCTTTATCATAAAATCAAAACCCCCTATTTTAATATAGCGATAGGGGGTTTCCAATCATGTATGATAGGGTACCACAAATATAATTAGTATTGTCCTAGATTGCTCTTATGCTCCGCTTGTTTTACTCTTCCAGATCCTCTCCCTCAATACTATAAATATCATCCAGCCGCAGTCTTTTCTCAACGATCTGGAGGATGTGTGAGGTCTGGTCGAATTTGGCAACCATACCGGTATACTGAATATACTCTCCACAATCTTCGTTATTCCCTTTATCCTTTTGATAAAACACAACCGTAATGATTGGGTGTTTATCTTTCGAAAGTAATTGTTCAATCTTTCCCATCTGTACATCTAAATATGCTTTTGATTCTTCTGATAATTCTATGCGGGGTACAACGATTTTTTGTTTCGCTATAATTGCCTCCTCATAGCCTCTAAGAGCAGCAAATGGAGCGAAAATCTTAGCTCTATCTTCTACCCTCATTCTTGGATGTTTGATTGTATTGGAACGTTCGAATGGATATTCCATATAAATAATGTCATCATATTTATGTGTAGCCTTAGGATCTAAGGATACCGGATTCTTTACCATAGTAATCTCTCCTATGCTTTGTGTCCACCAATCTGGTTATTACGATCTATTGTGGTAGCACCCTCTTCTAAATTTATACCTTTCAAGATAGCATTTTTACCAAACTTCTTTTTTATCGTAAGCATGGCTTCCTGAATCTTACGTTCTTTTTCCTGTTCCACTGGATCTATAAATAAATCAAACTGCTCATATCTCTCTTCCACAAGATTATTGGCACTTAGAGTCACCCGTCTGACCATCAGTTCCTTTGAAACAATTCTATCATACAGCTCCATAATCGCCGTCATAATTTTCTTGGTACTGCTGCTTGTTGTACCAAGATTCGCCGTGCCATGAGCCGATTTTGGGATTGCCCTTCCATAACGATCATAAGCAACCTCACCCTTGTATCTCCCTTGCTCCGAGCCGATTCTCTCATAGCCAATGGTTAAGGTCAGACCGTCCGTCACTAACCCTTTATCTACAAGGTCAAGCACCAGTAAATCGGTCATTTCCTGTACAATAATTCTTGCCTTGTTAAAATCATAGGGATATTGTAATACTTGTCCCGATGAAATACTATTTGTTCTGGGTTGATAGGCCTTGATTTCTTCCATACTACAGGGTTCATACCCCCAAGCATGGTCAATCAATAATTCCGCGTCAATACCAAGCATTCGATATAATAGTTCCTCATTATGTATTGAGGTTCTAGCAATATCACCCATCGTGTACAGCCCGCTACTCTCAAGCCTTTTTGTAATGCCTCCACCAATTCGCCAGAAATCAGTAATCGGCCTATGATCCCACAATAATCTGCGATACGTCCGTTCATCAAGTTCAGCAATGCGCACTCCACTTACATCAGCATCTACATGTTTTGCAACGATATCCATAGCAATCTTACACAGATACAGGTTCGTTCCGATTCCTGCTGTGGCTGTGATTCCAGTATTCTCTAATACATCATGAATCATTTTCACCACCAGCTCCTTTGGAGACAACTGATAAAGATCTAGATAATTCGTAACATCCATCAAACATTCATCAATGCTGTATACATGAATATCTTCCGGACTGATATATTTTAGATATGTTGCGTAGATTTCTGATGATACTTCGATATATCGTGCCATCTGAGGCGGTGCAATAATATATTCGATCTCTTTTCCTGTCTGTTGCTTTATTTCCTTTAGCTTCTGCTGAACCTCAAATAATCGGGGGCGGCCTGGAACACCATAGGCCTTCAGAGATGGTGATACCGCAAGACATATGGTTTTCTCTGTACGAGTCGGATCAGCTACCACAAGGTTGGTGGTTAGTGGATCTAATCCTCTGTCTATACATTCTACGGAGGCATAAAATGATTTCAAATCAATTGCAATATAAGTTTGTTCCTGCTTCCTTGTGCTTGTATTTGACATCATTCTTGCCTCCTTTCCATGGCTTTTATGTTTCCGGTAGCATAATAATAACATATTAATAGAAGTCTAGCCCCAAGCCATCTTAAATAAACGTAAAGAGGACGCAATGTCCTCTTTATTTTTCATTTATATTAATACTTGGTTACCTTGTCATAAGATATCCTAACAGTAGAGCCAAGCCATATAATAGACTTCACCGAAGCTCTTATATAATAAATAGTCGGCTCTTGGACTCTATCCTTAAGATATTTCTGAAATAATAGGTAATATCACAGGGCTCCTCTTCATCTTAGTCCATAAATAGTCGCTTAGCTCATTCTTAATTTCTAGTTTTAGTTTGCCCCAATCTTTAATATTACGTTTATTGCATTTTTCCACGGTGTTATTTACCACTTGCTTAATCTCAGCAATCAATTGGTCTGATTCCCTCACATAGACAAAGCCACGAGATATGATTTCAGGTTTCGTTGTCAGTTGATTCGTGCCTTTACTCATCCCTAATACAACAATAATCACACCATTTGATGAAAGCTGCTGCCTGTCACGTAGCACAACATTGCCAACATCTCCAACCCCTAGTCCGTCAACAAAAATGCCTTTGGAAGGAACCTGGTCTACAATCTTAGCCTTTTCTTGTGATAATTCGAGAACATTCCCAGATTGTAGTATAAATGCATTCTCTTTTTTGATGCCTAACTTTTGAACTAATTCTGCCTGAGCTGTACGGTGTCTAAACTCACCATGAACCGGAATTGCATATTTCGGTCTTACTAGGGAATAAATCAATTTAATCTCTTCCTGACAAGCATGACCGGAAACATGAGTATCTTCAAAAATTACTTTTGCACCTTTCCTCGATAATTCATTAACCACCTTGGAAACAGCCTTTTCATTACCAGGGATAGGGGTAGAACTAAATATAATTCGATCACCAGGCTTTATACTTACTTTTTTATGGGTAGAATCAGCCATCCTCGAAAGCGCTGCCATCGCCTCTCCTTGACTTCCTGTCGTAATGAAAACCAATTGCTCATCCGGATAATTGTTCATTTGGCTGATATCAATTAAGGTATTGTCCGGTATTGTAACATATCCCAATTCCGAAGCTATTTCGATCACATTGACCATACTTCTTCCCTGCAATATCACTTTCCTACCTGATTTATATGCAGTATTAATAATTTGTTGTACACGATCGATATTTGATGCAAATGTTGCTACAATAATACGATTGGTTTTATTTTCAGCAAACAAGGTGTCAAATGTACTTGCCACCATTGTTTCCGACATAGTAAATCCAGGCCTCTGTGCATTGGTACTGTCGCACAAAAGAGCTAGTACACCCTTCTTGCCGATTTCACCAAACCTCTGCAAATCAATTGGGTCTCCAAACAAGGGTGTATAATCTATCTTAAAATCACCGGTATGCACAATAATTCCTGCCGGAGAATATATGGCCAGTGCGGATGCATCAGCAATGCTATGATTTGTCTTAATAAATTCAATTCGAAAATCACCTAAATGAATCGATGAACCATGTTTCACTACTTTTCTCTTCGTATTCTTAAGTAGGTTATGTTCCTTTAATTTATATTCCACTAACCCAATCGTTAGTTTCGTTGCATAGACCGGAACATTGATTTCTTTTAAAATATATGGTAATGCTCCTATGTGATCTTCATGCCCGTGGGTAATAACGAAGCCTTTCACTTTCTCTTTGTTATCTTTTAGATATGTGATGTCCGGGATGACTAAATCAATACCTAACATCTCATCATCTGGAAACGATATACCGCAATCTACTACGATAATACTATCCTCATATTCAAAGGCGGTGATATTCATACCAATTCTATCTAAACCTCCAAGAGGAATTATCTTTACCTTTTTCTCTTTAATCTCTTTAATCTCTTTGACCTCTTTAATTTCTTTGACCTCTTTATTCTCTTTATTCTCTTTGTTCTCTTTGTTTATATTGTTCAAGTGTTACCTCCTTATTTGAACTCGCTTGTTTTCATTTTCATGACAACAGCACCATTGAATATATGTTCTCCAAATGGCTCCTATTATTATGTCCGATTGTATTTATTTAATATAACCCCTGTATGATTAGCTCCTCATCACAAAATTGAGTTATCTTAATTCTATAATGTATTCCATTAAGACAAAACAGTTTTTTAAAAGTTTGCCTGTGGTTATGCATTGATAATTAAAAAATCCGACCAAAAAATTGTATTCATTATAGCATTAGATCGCTGTTAATGTCAATGAATTCTATTTTCATACCCATAAATCCCCTAAAACCAGCAATGTGATTTACCTCTACTCAAGTAAGCAAATTTACCAAATCCAACAAAAGGATGCCGCATAAAAAGCAAAAGCACCCTCTCATTTTCATGAAAGGATGCTAATATTTATTCTTGTTCCTTATTCAACACAGACGAACCAGCGGTAGGTAACCATTCACTACGAATCTTTTTTTGTATATCATTATCTACTGCCTACATACTTCTTTTATTTAAACCCATATGTAATCAGAAGACCTTGAACTTTTAGAAATAATTTCTCTACCTCTGTTTTGGAAAAATGATGTGCTATTTTAGCTCTCATCATGACAAACTTTTCTGCATCCGCTCTATTAATCCCTCTGTTCATAAAAAACTCAATTAAATTTTCATTGCCTGTTACGCCATTCTCTTTATCATACCCGTTTAGATAAACAAACTCTTGTACTTCTTTTTCATACTCCGCTTTTTGGGGATTGGTAAACATGACTTTATCATTCATCCTCACGCTAATATCACGTAAGCCTAATTGATACATATAAAATGGTAACCGCATTCCAATTGCATAATCTCTTCCTTCATTTTCTAGTTCAGTTCTCCAAAGTGGATGATAATCAAAATTAGTACACAAATCATCGTAATTTATCCCGTCAATGTATGTACCATCGTTCTCAAATTCTCTATTGACCTCTACACCAACAACCATTCCACCTTTTTTAACCACTTTTATCATATTTGTCAGAGCATCCAGTGGCCTATTTAAATGTCGCAAGCATGCTTGACAAATGGCCAAATCATACTTCTTGTTAATATTTAAGTCGTCATAAATGTTTGATTCAATAAAAGCAGTAGGGATTTTTGTATCCATGAAAGTCACTTTTGCTTTTTCAATAAAATGGATGCTATCAATCCCAGTATAAGAACTGCCTTTAGGCAATACATCAAGTAGCTTTTTTCCTAAGTATCCATCTCCGCACCAAAAGTCAATTACGTTTATCGGAGTTGTAATGCGCCAAACGTTTTCCACAAGGAACTTTAGATAATCATCATTCCAAAAATTCTTCCTATTTTGAAATAACTTATCCGTATTCTCATTCCAATTGTCTCTGTCATCTGTATTACGCTGTATGTATTGTTGCTTGCGTAACGGCTTTAATCCTAGTAATTCATCTACCGATACATTAAAATACTCAGCTATAGCAGGTAATAGCGTGATCTCCGGCATGGTAATTCCAGTTTCCCATTTGCTTACCGTTTGGTATGCTACGCCTAATACCTCGGCTAGCTCCTGCTGCCCAATTTGGCTTTGCTTTCTTAAATCTGCTATTTTAAGATTAACTTTTGCCATATAAACTCACCTCCTGCTTTTATAATACCATTTCAATACGGACAATAAAATAACGCATAAAGTGAAATCACTCACTGATTAGGTGAATATATCCTATAAAATTATTTCCATATTGAAATCCTCATTTTCCTTTACATAAAATATCGTTCTCCACTCTACCGTAGGTACCTCCGTAAAGTGTAATGAGGAACAAGCCAGGCGTTTGCTACTTTCTTCAGAATCTTTTGCAGCAATAAATATAGATATTTTCAATTTGTATCATTACGAAATATAATACTGTGCTTGTGATGAAAACATCTCAGCATAAATTCCATTCGATTTATTCACTAATTCTGCATGTGTTCCATATTCCTTTATCATTCCATCGGCAAACACAGCAATTCTATCACAGAACTGACAGCTTGAGAGTCTATGTGAAATATAAATTGCGGTTTTTCCATTTACTAATTTTTCAAACTGACGATAAATCTCATATTCTGCAATTGGATCCAGCGCAGCAGTTGGCTCATCAAGAATCACAACTGGAGCATCTTTATATAAAGCTCGTGCGATCGCTATTTTTTGCTGTTCACCACCAGAGGGTTCGATTCCATCCTCATCAAAATGTTTAAAAATAGAGGTATCAACGCCTTTTTTAAGTGCTGAAAGCTTATCAGACAACCCGACACTTTTTATAATGTCCCTTAACCTCTCTTCCTTCTTATCTGTGGCTGACTCACCCATTAGAAGATTCTCTTTCATTGAGAATGCAAATAGCTTAAAGTCCTGAAAAACCGGTGCAAAAAGCTCCATATACTCAGCATAATCATATTCACGAATATTCACGCCATCCAATAAAATCTCACCCTCTGTGGGATCATAAAGTCTACATAAAAGTTTGATAAATGTGGTCTTTCCAGCTCCATTTAATCCCACTACTGAAAGATGTTCTCCTTGCATTAATGTAAGATTTACACCCTGTAAGACTGACACTTTTGTATTGGGATATGTGAAGCAGACATTTTTTAATTCAAAGGTATGTGGTCCTTTTTTTACATGCCGTGAACCTTTATAAATTGCAGCGGGGTAATCCATAAATTTTACATATTCATTGGCATAATTAGCTCGTTTGGTTAAATCCTGGACCGCCGTAATTAATCCACGCATTGAGTTATATAAGGTTCCGGCAGCGGTAAACATCTGTGTTGTAACACCAAGGGTAATTTTACCTGTAATGGCCAACACCCCCACATAAAAGTAAGTTCCAAAATCACGAATAATATCTGAAATCATCATAAGAAGTTCCAAAGGTAACTGCTTATTTGCCGTGGCTTCCCACTGTTTACTCATAATGCCACTATGATAACTCCATTTCTCCACCATCATTTCTCTTGCGCCATAGAGTCTTATGTCCTTACCAAATCGAAAGTCCGTCAGTCCCCAGCCCATATAGCTAAATATTCTGTTTAGTTTAGAAAGCTCTGCATAATTCTTTTGCTCAATCTGATTCAGTTTGGCATTAACTAACGTTGTAAAAATCAAGATCCCCGAGATGACAACAAGTAAGATCGGTGCTCTACTAGCTATAATATAAATCACACCAAACAAAGTAATAATGGAAGATACCATACTAAACAAAGGTTCTACAATTCCGTTTAGACCACCCGAATACCAGCCCATACCATTCTTGGCTATTTCTATCTGGTCAAGAGCTTTTTTATCCTCAGTAAGTTGAAAATCCAGCTCCATTATACGTCCACTCATGGTGGATTTATAATAATTCTCGAATTTGACAGAATATCGATCAATCATATTTCCAAGAATACCGTTCATAAGGTATAGCAAAAATTCAGCCAAAAGTATCATCACTACGTAGTCGATCAATTTCCCAACTTCTCTATTACCTAAAAGTTCATCTATAATTCGTGGCATAATAAGAATATGAACAAATGGTATCGCTACTGTAACCAAAAGCATTGCAAAACGTACCACAAAATAACCCTTGTACTTCTTCCAAGCAGAGGGAAGGAAATATCGATATACTTTTAAGATTTGGTTTTCCTTATTCATTATCATTATGTACCTCGTAGTATTGAGCCTGTACTTCAAACATATTGGCGTAGGCTCCACCTTTCTTAAGCAATTCCTCATGGGTTCCGTACTCTACCATCTCACCAGCTGCAAACATAGCTATGGCATCGCAAAAACGTGTAGAAGACAGTCGATGCGAAATATAGACAGCCGATTTGTCAGCAACCATACGGTCAAAATTTTGATACAGCTGATACTCAGCCAAAGCATCCAAAGCCGCTGTAGGCTCATCTAGAACGATCACCGGTGCATTCTTATATAAGGCTCTGGCTAAAGCCAGCTTCTGTCGCTCACCACCTGACAAATCAACTCCATCCTCATGTACAATCTTCAAAAGCTCTGTATCAATCCCTTTTTCAAGGCTTTCCAGTTTTTCCTGCATACCTGCCTTGATGATGCACTCTGTGGACAAATCTTTATCTGTTTTTTCAGGGCTTTTCATTGAGATATTCTCCGACATAGGAAAAGCAAAGAGCTCTACATTCTGAAACACCGGAGAAAATAACCTGTAATACTCATTTCTTCTAAACTTTTTGATGTTGATCCCGTTTAATAAGATTTCCCCTTCTGTTACATCATAAAGGCGCAGGAGAAGTTTAATGAAGGTAGTCTTTCCAGCACCATTCAAACCAACAACTGCCAATCTTTGCTTTGCTGGAAAAGATAAATTAAGATTCTTAAGCGAATAATCTTGCGCCCCTTCGTACCGGAAAGAAACATTTCGGAACTCGAAATTTAAAATACCCTTTTCAAGCACCCGATCCACGTCGTAGAAATCCCCTGTCTCCTCCGTAGGATAATCCATAAACGTTCTGAAATCATCAGTCTGCATAGAACATTGCTGCAAATCACCTAATCCAGAATAAAAATCGGAAAGTGCAGAGGAAAATGCACCACACAAACCTAAAAACAAAGTAAAGTTACCAATGGATATGCTCTCCTGTAATACCTGTGCAATTAAGATATAATACATTACTGCACCGGAAAACAAACTACTGAAGGTATAAATAACAGAATGTCTCAACCAAAAATTACGACTTTTCATATATTTTCCTTCATAGTCCGTCAGAACTTCCTTCTGCTTATCAAATAGCCAATTTCTCATAGAAAAAAGTCGGATGTCCTTCGCGAAATCAAAGTCCTGTGTACATCTCTCCATATAATTCATTCTTCTCCAGACTGGAGCCATTTTGTCCCAGAACTTCACTTTATCATTTTTTACAGACCAAAGATAAGAACCATAATTGGTGAGCATCTCTACCGTAAGTGCA
>CAYMLE010000043.1:0-18630 GCA_964391115.1 uncultured Herbinix sp.
ATACCGTGATCATCTTACCAGTAGCATCTCGGACCACCTCAACCTCAAGCTCTTCCCATCCAACCACGGATTCCTCAACCAGAACCTGACCTACCATGCTGGCTTGTAACCCTCTCTCAACAATCACCTTCAGCTCTTCTACATTATAAACCAGTCCTCCACCAGTTCCACCCATCGTATAAGCCGGGCGGATAACCACAGGATAGCCCAATTCCTCTGCGATTGCTAGAGCTTCCTCTACCGTATAGGCAACTGCACTCTTAGCCATCTCAATTCCAAGCAAATCCATGGTTTTCTTAAACTCTACCCGATCCTCACCACGTTCGATAGCATCTACTTGTACGCCGATTACTTTAACATTAAATTTCTTAAGTACTCCTGCCTTTTCCAGCTCGGAGCATAGATTTAATCCAGACTGACCTCCTAGGTTTGGTAGAAGGGCATCCGGTCTCTCTTTATCAATGATTTGGGTTAGTCGCTCCACATTAAGAGGTTCAATATAGGTTACATCAGCCGTGGAAGTGTCCGTCATAATCGTTGCTGGATTGGAATTCACCAGAACAATTTCGTAACCTAGTTTTCTCAACGCCTTACATGCCTGTGTACCGGAATAATCAAATTCACATGCCTGGCCGATGACAATCGGTCCGGAACCTATAATCAGTACCTTGTGAATGTCTTCTCTCTTTTTCATAAAACCCTCCTAATATTAGATTTGTGATACGTTTATAGTTAAGATATAACCTAAAAACCTTAGATCAATTTATCTTTGTCTATGATAAATGAAACCTCAAGATCAAACAAGATTTATTTAAAATCTGTTTGTTATTAAATTTAATAAGTCTAATAAGCACCACTTCTGATAAAGATAATACTACATAGGTAATATTTATGCAATAATTATTTTTATTTATGCATTAAATTTATTCCGTCTGATCTTTTACCTCTTGTTTTTATCCTTCCATTTCCGACCGCATCAAGCCAGTTCCTTTCTTAGTCTACCCGCTGATATAAAAAAGCCCCAGCGGTTTCTTCTCTAACCGCTGACGCTTATGCATAATTATTAATTAATATCCGCTAATCGATTTGCCAAACCACCAAACTGCTCCAACGTGAGAGCCTCTCCTCGGATATTTTCCATAAGTCCTTCCTCCTTAAGAGCGTTAAGAATCTCCTCCTTCGAATAGGATAGACCAGAAAAATTGTTAAGTCCATTAACAAGCGTCTTCCTTCGTTGATTAAAGGAAGCTCGGATAATTTGGAACAACAAAGCTTCATTTTTTACCCTTATTCTAGGGTCTTCGTGCAGCTTCAGATTAATAACAGCAGACCCCACGTTTGGCCTGGGCATGAAACAATTTGGAGGTACATTTGCCGCAATATACGGCTCAGCATAATATTGGACCGCTAAGGATAAGGCACCATAATTCTTAGTTCCAGGACCAGCTTGAATCCGTTCCGCTACCTCTTTTTGCACCATGACGGTAACATTGATTAGAGGTACATGTGCTTCAAATAGATTCATAATAATAGGAGTCGTTATATAATAAGGCAGATTAGCTACAACCTTAATTGGCTTTCCAGCGTTTCTTTCCTCAACTAGTTTAGACAAATCCACCTTCAGAATATCTTCATTCAATACTGTAACATTATCATAGGGGGATAATGTATCCGCAAGAACGTGAATTAAATTCTTATCAATCTCCACAGCCACAACTTCGCGGGCACGTTCACAGAGATATTGGGTAAGGGTTCCAATACCAGGACCGATCTCCAGTACAAAATCGTCCTTTGTAATGTCCGCAGCTCGAATGATCTTATCGAGGACATGGGTATCGATCAAGAAGTTCTGCCCGAACTTTTTTTGGAACACAAGCTTGTACTTATTTAAAATTTCTATTGTTTTTTGGGGATTTCCCAGCTCAGCCATACTTTACCTCTCGTTTAAATAGAATCTCTTAGCATTTTCATTCGTTATCTGTACCACCGTCTCATAATCCGTATTCTTTAATTTCGCAATTTCTTTAACCACATAATCTAGGTAGAGCGAATTATTTCTTTTCCCACGATGGGGAACCGGCGACAGATAGGGGCTGTCTGTTTCCAACACCAATTGCTCCAAGGGCGCATAGGCAACAACCTCTTTCAGCTTTTTCCCATTGGTAAAGGTAAGAACCCCACCGATACCCAAGTAAAAACCCATATTCAGATATTGTTTTGCTTGCTCCACTCCATATCCGAAGCAATGAATTATGGCTCCAAGCTCTTCCGCTTTCGCCTCCTTCATCATCCCATAGGTATCATTCGCAGCATCTCTACTATGAATTACTAGAGGTAGCTTTAGTTCTCTAGCCATCTCCATCTGTCTAGCAAACCAAATTTGCTGGATATCTCGATTTGGCGTATCCCAATAGTAATCCAGACCAATCTCTCCGATTGCCACAATCTTAGGATGCTTTGCACGCTCCTTCAGCCATGGAAAGGTATCCTCGTTAAGTTCCATCGAGTCGCTGGGATGGATTCCAACGGTTCCATAGATATAGGAATATTCCTCCGTTAATGCAATTACCTTATCCACGGTACTCATACCCGAGCTAACATTTACAACATATTCGATCCCCTGGTTTGGTAGGTTGTCCAGTAGCTCTTTTCGATCTATATCAAAAGCCTCATCTTCATAATGGGCATGTGTTTCAAATATCATTCAACAAACCTCGATTTCATTTTCATCCTATTATACAACAGCTTAATTCTTTATACAACTCTTCCTTCAAAACCTTTATAACGGACTGATCCTCCATTTCATCATACCATACATCATTTTATAGATGTTACATATAGTAATAGAGCTGCTCCAATTTTCTTTGAAGCAGCTCTGAGGGACCTTACTGATCGACGAGACATTTCTACTAAACCATTTTTTTCGGTTGGTGACACAGGGGCAAAACAATCTAATATTTGTTGTTCTGAGGTCCTATGCCTTCTCTTCTAACATTGTGTTCCTGGTTTTGATTTTCAGGCTTCACGGAGTTCGTAATACTGTTAAACTTTTCTTTTGATTTTTTTTGTTGAAGCTTTTCCCGTTTCTCTTTATTCATAGATCTCACCTCAGAATTAGTATGGATGAGAGCCTTTAAAATTATTCTTTACAACCTTTAAAACACAAGGTTTGTAATAATAACACTTGATATGATACCAACCAGGGTAGTCATAAGGGCTCCAGCAAGAGTATACCTAGACTTTTTAACTCCCGCAGCCATAAAATATACTGCCATGGTATAGAAGATGGTCTCCGTACTGCTCATAACGATGGATATCAATCGACCTAGATAGGAATCTGGTCCATGCTCTTTAAAAATATCTAACATAAGCCCAGTAGCTGCAGAAGAGGAAAACATCTTAACCAAAACAGCCGGTACCAATTCAGATGGAAAATGCAAAAGCTTCGTCATCGGCTTTAGTAGATCCGACAGGATAACTAGGGCTCCGGAAGACCGAAGCACTCCCACTCCGACCATTAGGCCTATCAAAGTGGGCATAATGTCAACCACAACCTTGAATCCATTCTTAGCCCCTTTAATAAACTCATCATAGATATTGGTTTTTGTCATCAATCCCAACCCAATGATATAAAAGAATACGAAGGGTATGATATAATCCGATACATATATTATAAACCCCATAGTGCTCCCCTCCCTGATTATTGACTACGCTTTCTAGCAATCGTTGCAAAGATAACACCAGCTATTGTTGAACAGGCTGTTGATATAATACCGGCCATGAGAATCTCTGCAGGATTAATCGACCCGTATTGACTTCGATAGGCTATGACATTAACCGGAATCAACTGCAGAGAGGATATATTAATAATTAGCAAGGTACACATATCACAGCTAGCCCGCTCAGAATCATTATTCAGTTTTTTAAGCTCCTTCATAGACATTAGTCCCATAGGAGTGGCTGCCCAGCCAAGACCCAGAATATTAGCAATCATATTGGAGGCTATATACTCATTCACAATATGATCCTTTGGGATATCCGGAAACAGATATTTTAAGATCGGCCGCAGAGCTCTGGTCAAGGATTCAATCAATCCACATTTTTTAGCAATCTGCATCAATCCAGTCCACATTGCCATAATTCCTAGCATAGTAATACATAGGGTTACTGCCTCCTTGGAGGAATTGATGGTGGCATTACTAACTTCAGCGATGTTACCCTTTAAAACACCCACGATAATACCTATAATGATCATCAAGCCCCATAAGTAATTCAGCATAGTTTTACCGCCTTTCAGATACAATATTACAATAAAAAAATCCTGTTAAGCTCTTATATTACAGGTAAGACACAACCAAATTCTGGCCTGATACCTATATAAACTATATTCTATAAAGGTTCGATAAAGTCCAACTTCCTCGCTATATGTGGTAAAACTTGATACGCTTTTACATATATTGTTTGAAATGTGCTATGTTTTGACAATTATTTCAATTGACTTATAAATTTCTCTATGATATCTTATAATAATGCTATATACAAAAAATGTAAGCGTCTGCCATCCACACAGACGGATCTATAGCATAAACTATTTTATTCCCCAAAACACTTGAGAAAAAGGAGGCCATATTATGAAAGGCACAGGAATTGTAAGGAGATTAGATGAATTAGGTAGAATCACTCTTCCCATCGAACTTAGGAGAACATTAGATATCGAGCAGAGAGATCCTCTAGAGATTTTTACAGAAGAGGGAAGAATTATTCTTCAGAAGTACGAGCCAGTTGATATTTTCAATGGCAGCAAAGAAAATCTGATTGAGTACTGTGATAAGAGAATTTCTAAGGATACCATTATCGAACTCGCAAAACTTGCAGGCATTATTGAGTAATACATAGGCACATAAAAAGAAGGGGTAATATGCCCCTTCTTTTTTTATTCTTTCTTACCCTTATTTTCCGTATCACCAATACAATAATGAATGCTATTCTTTTATATAACCTTTCACACCCCATACCGTGTTTTGCTGAACGCTATAATACTCTCCGGTAGGCTTTCCTTTTCGATACCATTCACCAATTACGTAGCCCTTCGCGGATGAAACAATTTTACCATCTGCATTCAATAACGGCTGAGGAACTCCACTAATCGTCCAATAGGATAAAGACCCGATCTCCTGTTCACCACGGTAAAAGGTCTTTTTCATCTGACTATTTTCCTTCCCATGCAAAAAGATTCCCTCCGTCATGATCCTTTGATTATATGTTTCACCGTTTTGATCCTTAACCGGTTGTTCTTCCTTCGTTACACCGATTCCACTGGGAATATCATTACCCCATTCCCCTTTATAATAATACCAACCCTTTCCATCCTTATAATCCAACCTCCTAAAATAGGTTCCGGTGCCTTTCTTCATTCCGTCTTTTATATCTCCGGCAAAAATATTGTTATTATCATAAATAATCATGAGACTACCATTCAATATGTTTTCTTCTTCTCCATCCACGCTGTAATAGACTGGCTCTAAGCTTGTTATATTCTCAATATAGTAGGTATCCTCTAAGAGCCTAATAATATTGTCGGAATCTCCACTAAGGACTGCTCTATAGAGCTCCTTTAAATGGTCTTTTCTCTGATCTCGTTCCATTATGATTCGTTCGACTCGATCCAATGCTTCCTCCAAGGATCTATTCTCAAATTTTCTTAGAGCATTCTCCAGGGTATTGATGGCTTTCTCATAATCTTCCAAAGCAAGATAGATCTCTGAGAGCTGTTTGTATGCATCGGCCTCCTTAGGAAGTAGACGAATGGACTCAAGATGGATATTAATTGCTTCCTCATAATTTTCCTGAACTATGTATTCCTGTGCTGAAGCTAGCATTTCTTCGTATTTTACTTTAATAAAATAATATTCAACCTGATCAAAAACTGCTCGCAATTGGTCATTCTGCGTCAGGGCCAGCCCCTCTAGGACTTCCTCTCTTGCTTGACTATAATCACCCATAGCCATATAAGCTTTTGCTATTTGCATATAGGTAATCTCTTCTTTACTCTTAATTAACTTCGCTTTTTCATATTCTATGATTGCTTTATCATATTCTTCATTATCATAATAGTTATCTGCATGGGTTACCGTCTGTTGAAACACATAATCCGTCTTCCTTGCAGTAATCTCTTCAATCTTCTCTTTCACCATTAAATTGCCGGTATGGGTATAGCTGTCGCGCAGTACCTCCAATGCTTTGTCATAATCCGGGACACCACTATAAGCCTCTGCCAAACCAATGGCCAGAAGCTCATGCTCACTTTTTCTCATCGACATTGCTTTAAGATACGCCTCAATCGCCTGTTCATAATTACCGGCCTCTAAAAACTCTTTGGCCATTACGGTTTGCTCTTCGTATCGTTTCTTACCTATATATACTATAGAAACAGATACTGCCGTCACTAATAATACTATGGACAGTAGTACAAGTTGCATTCGTCTTTCTTTTATACCTAATCCCCCAAATAACATTGACACACCTCCAAAAGATAGTTTTACAATTCAACAGCATCATCCCCATAATCAGCTGTTGCTCTGCTCCTCTAACATAAGCATCTGGTATACATCTCGTCTGCTTATACCCCTATCTTTTGCAACCGATCTCATGGCTTCCTTTTTATCCATATCCTTTCGGATATAAACCTCCATATGCTCTGAGATGGTTAATGTTTCCCATTGATCCTGTTTCTCTAGCTCAAGCTCTCGTTCGGATCTTCCCTCAAGGACAATTACATATTCACCCTTAGGTTCCTGTGTTTCATAAAGGCTAACTGCTTCCTGTAATGTCGCTTGTATCACAGTTTCATGCTTTTTTGTCAGTTCCTTAATAATCGTAGCTCTACGATTGCCCAATCCCTGATAGAGCTCCTTCAACGTTTTTAAGAGCCTATGAGGTGCTTCATATATAATAACCGTCCTAGTATCCGTCTTTAGCTGTTCCATTACTTTCTGGCGTTCCTTCTTGTCCGAAGGCAAAAACGCCTCAAAGCTAAAACGCCTCGTTGGCATGCCGGATAAGGTAAGGGCTGTAATGGAGGCAGATGCTCCTGGAAGAGAAGTAACCTCAACACCTGCTATATAAGCCTGCCGAACCAGTTCTTCACCCGGATCTGAGATCCCCGGTGTTCCAGCGTCGGTGATTAAGGCGATATTTATTCCCTTCGTTAGCTGCTCCACCAAATATCTTGCTTTTTCCACCTTGTTATGCTCATGATAACTCGTCATAGGTGTTTTTATCTCATAATGATTTAATAGCTTTATACTGTGCCTGGTATCCTCAGCAGCGATCAGATCCACTTCTTTTAGTGTTCTAATAACCCGAAGAGTAATATCCTCCAAATTTCCGATTGGAGTGGCGCATAAATATAATATTCCTGGCATAGTTGGCTGAACCTTTCCAGAAGCATTTCCTAAAGCAAGCTTCTTCCTATCCTGTCTATCACCGGTATCAAGCATTAATATCCATAGATATCATAGATTTCTTCGGTATAGACGTTCTGTTCCTTATATACAATCAAGGGCGCTTCCACCTTCATGCTGGCGCGCCCGCCTTTAATACTCTCAATAAGCACCATATTGGGCTCTTTATCCACATAAGGATATACCAATCGCATTCGCTTTGGCTCTAGCTTATATAAGCTGAGGGTGTTTATGATTTCTACCAGCCGATGGGGCTTGTGTACCATATAGAATCTTCCCAAGGGCCTTAGACAACGGGCTGCTTCTCGAATTACATCCTCCAAGGTGCATAGTATTTCATGTCGAGCAATCGCTTTCGCCTCCGCAGGATTAACAATTCCATGACTGTGATTCATATACGGTGGGTTGCTGGTAACAACATCAAAGGAAGCCTGTCCAAACGTACTAGAGGCCTCCTTGATATCACCCACGACAATATCAATTTTATCATTCAATTTGTTCATAGTCACACTACGGCTAGCCATATCGGCACTTTCCTGCTGGATTTCAAGACCCGTAAAATGCTTACCCTCTGTCTTTGCCTCCAAAAGTATTGGAATAATACCCGTACCAGTACCAAGATCTAAAACCCTTTCATTGGATAGAACCTTAGTAAAACCGGATAATAAAACTCCATCCATTCCAAAGCAGAACTTATTTGTGTTTTGTATTATTTTATAATGATTCCTATGAAGGTCATCCACCCGCTCTCCGGGTTTTAGAGTAACCTCCGAATCAGAACTATTATTCGTCATCTAGTAGGGATTTCCCTTCTTTCTTCTCCAACAGCTCCAGAGCTCTTAATTCAGCGGTATCGATGGATGCTGCTTTATCCTTCTTCCTCTTTTGCTTAAAATGTAGGTCATTCACCTTGTATTCCCGAACTTCCTTTTCATCATTTTCCAGGGTTACAATAACCTTCACCTGCTGCTTTAACACACTTACACTTAGAACCTCACCCTTAAGATTTTCCATCGTAGTAACATAGTCGCCTACATTCGGGAGTTTATAGTTCAGCTCTTCATATGCCTCTTCTTCATTCTTAAGACAGCACATCAGTCTCCCACATACACCAGAGATCTTTGTCGGATTTAGAGATAAATTTTGCTCCTTTGCCATCTTGATGGATACCGGCGCAAATTCAG
Organism: uncultured Herbinix sp.; assembly: GCA_964391115.1. GTDB lineage: Bacteria > Bacillota > Clostridia > Lachnospirales > Lachnospiraceae > Mobilitalea. The sequence continues at coordinate 8,648 of CAYMLE010000043.1, forward strand.
ATAAAAACGTATTACAGCAGAGAGATCTTCCGCATATGCCGATGCCTCCAACAATCTTCGTCTCGTCTCTAACACCAATCTGTCTCAGCTCAATTCTGGTCTTAAATACAGATGCCAGATCTTTCACTAGCTCTCTAAAGTCAATTCTACCATCCGCAGTAAAATAGAATAGTACCTTATTATTATCAAAGGTATATTCTGAATCAATCAGCTTCATCTCTAAGCTGTGCTTTTTTATCTTTTCGAGACAGATTTGAAAGGCTTCCTTTTCTTTCTCTTTGTTTCGTTTCTCTGTTGCATCATCTTCCTCTGTTGCCAAGCGAATGACTTGCTTTAAGGGCTGGATAATCTTCTCCTCTTCTACCTCTCTGGTACCTAGGACTACATTACCGTATTCTATCCCTCTGGCAGTCTCTACGATGATATTATCGCCTTGCGTTATATCATAACCGGCAGGATCGAAATAATAGATCTTACCAGCTCTTCGAAACCGTACGCCTATAACTTTAACCATTACTATTCTCCTTTATTGTAAGTAGCATTAATTCCATGGTAATATCAAAATTAACATTGGCCTTCAGGCGAATCTTCGCTTTCTCCATCGCTGTTATGATCTTATCAATCTCTTCATAGCTACGAATATTAGCCTGCTTCTTTATAAATTGAAACTCATTTTTATATAGCAAAAGATTTGGATCGTTGGTAGCCTTTAGCATCAGTATATCCCGAAACCAAAGCATCATAAAATCAATATAATCCTCGATCGAGGGTTTATTTTCTGATATGGTCTTCAGTCCAGCTATTACCTCATTCAGTTCCATCTCTTCAATATATCTTAGTATGTGCAAAATATCTTCTTTTTTATGTTCGAAATCCTCAGATGAAGCATATTTGATTGCTTTTCCAAGGTTTCCACCAGAAAAGTCTGCCGCAATCTCTGCCATATAATCCGGAACCATTTGCTTTGTCATAAGATATTCCTTAATTCTATTCTTTTCTACAGGCTTCAGATTAAGAACCATAGCTCTGGAAAGAATCGTGGGAAGAATCCGATTGATGTTTCGTACCAGCAAAAGAATAATCGCATATGCCGGAGGTTCCTCCATCGTTTTAAGCAAAGCATTCTGAGCGGCTTCCGTTAGCTTGTCCGCATCGTCAATAATATATATCTTATATGGACTGTCAAAGGGTTTTATATGAATATCTCCATTGATCTGCACCCTGATGTCATCCACACTGATGCTCAATTTTTCATGGGTTATCCACATAATGTCCGGTTGGTTACCGGATTCTGACTGCATACAGGATTTGCATCGGCTACAGGGCCGAATCCCTCCCTCGCTGCATTGTAGGGTTTTAGCAAATGCTGTTGCCAGCATTTTCTTACCCATACCTTCTTCTCCATGAAATATATAAGCATGGGATATCTTACTCGTAGAAATTGAATTTTGAAGATGGGTTATCGTACCCTCGTGACCAATAATTTCTTTAAAATCCTGCATATGTCACCTCAACAATCTAAGTTAGGTCAGGATATCTAATAATAATCCCCTGATTTCATCGATTCGATTAAGGATCTCAATGGGATCCTTTTCATCCTTTATTAATTCCGTTGCAAGCTCATCTAGATTCTTATCCATTAACTTAATCATGGTATATACCCGATGCCTACCTTTCTTGTCCAGAAAGTTTTCTCGGGAAAATTTATGGGAACGATTTACGATTTCATTCATAAACTCTTTAATTAGTGCCCGATAATGCTTCATGTCTTTTAAATCCATATGTTTTGCAAGCTTTTTACCCTGAGCGGATATCTCCTCCAGCATCATATTCAATCGGCCTGCTAGCTCCTGCTCCTCTATGTTAGATATTAAAGCAAACTTAAATAACCCGTCCGTCTCCTGAACTGGTGCTTTCGGTGTGCTCTGCTGTACCTGCTGCATCTGGTTCACCTTAATGTCCATTTTAATCCTCCGTATAAGTGAAACTAAGCCTCTATTGACTGGAATCTGTCTATGATAGACAAGATATTATATAAAGTGTAACAATTCACTTGCGTTATCTGAAAGTATACCACAAAACAGCCTTTATTTACAGTATTTTTTTATATCAGCCGTAATCTCACTCAGACAGTTATTGATGTCAATATTCGAATAACGCCTTGTTATACCATGCGCTTTAATATTTTCCTCAGAGAAATCCTCATCATCAGCAAGAAATCTTCTACATAGTTCTGCATACTTGGGCTCCTTCTGTTTCTTTTCCCTCTTTAACGCTCGCAACAGGCGCACACCATCTTCTACTTCGATATAGATTGGAACCACTCTATCCTTATTGTAATATTTCTGTATCTGACCGAAGCTTTCCAGGGTTCCCAGCATCAAGTAATCCTCTTTCTCTAGATCGAGTTGACCATCATTTACCGTGAAATAATGCCACACTCCATGGACTGTATCATAGGCTCGATGTTCGATTACCTTGTTCTGACTTTGTAGTTCCCTAAGCTTATCTTCATTTACAAAATAATATTCCACACCATCCGTTTCTGAAACACGAATCGGTCTCGTTGTATACATCACCACGGTCTGTAGCGCCAGCTCCTTTGATTCCAACAGCATTTTAAATATGGTGTCCTTACCGGTTGCGCTTTTCCCGATTATGATAAAAATCCTACCCATTTCGTTAATCCTTTCTGTGGCATGACCATCTTTTCTTTCTAATAATTCAGTACTTGTCGTTCTATAATTCGGAAAATCCCATTATATTGAGACCTTTATATAGTGCATTTCGTATCCATCCTTCGAAAGGATTGAATAAGCTTACAGTCACACTATATAACAATTATATACCAATTACAAGTCACTTAAAAAAGGAGCTCTGGTCTTCTTTATATCAAAGAAAATCTTAGCTCCTCAGGGGTATTTCATTTATCACCTTAATAACGTTACATCATGCTTCCTATACCTTCACAGCCTCTCTTTTCCTATTCTTCTGCTCATACATCTGCGCATCCGATAGGACCATATAATCCTCTACCGTAGAATTATCCCCAGGGACCATCATTCTCCATCCATAACTAACCTCTACTTGATACTTAGCATTACCACTTTGATTGAACATATCTAACTCTCCAACAAACCTCTGGATAAAGCGGTCTAGCTTGTGCTCATCATAATCCAATCCTATTACAGTAAATTCGTCACCACCACAGCGTATACATATCTCGTCATCATCTGCAGCATGTTGAAGAGCATCTGCAACGACCTTGATTGCAATATCTCCACTTATATGGCCATAATTATCATTAATGCTCTTAAGCTTGTCCAAGTCGGTTGAAAATACCATGAGATTTAATTTTTCATCCTTCGCTTGCTTCAGATATTTCGTCCCCAGAAGCTCCAATCCTCTACGATTATAGATACCCGTAAGATCATCTCTGATATACATATCCTCTAATTTGTATACCAATCGATTTAGCTTACTATGAATCCTTACGTTCTCTAGAGCATTACCCACATTAATCATCCATGTCTGAAACGTTCGGTTGTAGGTTTGTATCTCCTGAAATCGAATTGCCACATATCCAAAAACATCCGCTTGATGATGAAGCATTGCAACAAAATATATTAATGGCTCATCATCCATAAACTCGGTGGGAAAAAGCTGACTACGTTTAAATTTAACCCGACCGAGCTCTTCATCCTTTCTTCTTCCGCTCTCCATAATCATTTCACTGTCTGAATTGGTAAACCATCTCGAATTATCTTCTTGACGGTTTTGCCAACCAGAGTACAAACAAAGAAAGAAATCAGTGAAGCCAGTGTTTTCATATATATAGTGCTGGATTCGACTATTCACATGTTCCATCGTCGTCAGACCCGTCAAATCACTCGCCATATAACTAGCCTTGATGACAAGGTCCTGTAACTCCGTATATCGATTTATGTAGTATCTTTTATGCTTCAAATATTCATCTTGTGGATTATATTTGCATCCACAGGATTCCCTAAAGACGGGTATTGTTTTAACCATATTATCCTGTGGTTGATCTATGCCTTCTATATGACGGAAAATAATATCCATCGCTTCTATTCCCATGTCGGGAGTTGGCACTCGAGCCGTTGTTATCGAAGGACTATATTCCGATGCGTCCGTTAAATCATCACAACCAGAGATGGCAATTTGCTCCGGAACTTTAAACCCTTTCTTGGTTAGTGCATTGATGGTTTCCACGGCCATATAATCGTTGGCACATATAATTGCCTGCGGAAGTTCTAACGAAGATGACAACCAATAATCCACGGCTTCATAAGGTTTTTTTCTCCAGAAGTCACCATAAAAAACCCGTTCTTCTTCATAGGGAATATTATATTGCTCCAATACCCTTTTATAAGAGTCTAATCTCATATCAGAATCTGGGAACCCTTTCGGACCTGCCAGAAAGTTCAACCGTGTAAACCCGTGTACCTCAATAAAATGTCGTACAAGATCTTCTATTATCTTATTGTTATCGACTAGTACATTATAAAACTCATCCTTTTTCCTTCTTATGCTAACTACCGGACACTTGGTGCGAGCTTTAATATTCTGCATCAAATTTTCCATTAATCCGTTAACTGCATAGGTATCCGGAATTAAAATGATACCATCTAAGTTTTCATAACATGGAATATTTGCTATTTGGAGTTCTCCAACATCATATTGATCCTGACCATAGCCTCCGAAGTTAGTGAAAAATATTGCATTATAATTAAGCTCTAAGGCACGGCTCGAAATACTTTTGCATAAAGCCTCCGGAAATTCCGAAAGCAATTGAGATATGAATATTCCAATTGTTTTTCTTCCATTCGTAATCATATGTGTTCTCCTAGTCTATATGCTCGTCTATAAGAGAATTTCAAAATTCCTTATCCGGACCGTGCTTTCCTAGATACTATTTGCTTTTAGCATTATATGCATCTTAAGCTCCAAGCCCTTGTTTGGTCCATTTATACAAAATTAGCTCTAATACCTCGGGACTTTTTCTCATGCTTCTGTTTATACATCTCAGCATCCGATATCATCATGAAATCCTCTACCGTAGAATTCTCTTCCGGCACCATCAAACTCCATCCATAGCTAACATATATGTGAAACAGATAATAACCACTTTGATTAAATTTTTCTAGTTCATCTATAAATTTCTGTTTAAAACGATTCATCTTCTGCTCATTGTATTCCAACCCTATTACGGTAAATTCGTCACCGCCACCACGAATACATATCTCATCATCATCGGCAGCTTTTTGAAGGGCATCCGCTACAGCCTTAAGCGCAATGTCACCATTTATATGTCCGTAATTGTCGTTAATTAGCTTTAAATTATCTAAATCAGCGGAAAATACCATGAGCGTTATCTTTTCCTCTTTCGCTTGCTTTAGATATTTATTTCCTAAAAGAGCCAAACCTCTACGATTATATATACCCGTTAGCTCGTCTCTAATATACATATCCTCTAACTTGTAAACCAAACGATTTAGTTCACCATGAATTCGTACATTCTCCAAAGCATTTCCAACATTGATCATCCATGCTTGAAAGGTTTGACTATATATCTGGACATCCTTATAACGGAGAACTGCATAGCCAAAGGCATTTTCCTGGTGATGAAGCATCGAAACAAAATATATGGATGGAGTATCCTCCAGAAACTCAGTCGGAAATAGATCTTTACGACTAAATCGAATTCGACTAAAATCAACGGTATCTTTAATCCCTATTTCCATAAGCATTTCATCTTTTTCGGTTATTACAATTTTTTCTGTTTCATCTTTATAATCCTGCCAATCAGGAAATAGACAGAGATAAAAATCTGTAAATCCAACGTTCTCATATACATAAAATCTTAATCTATTATTAATCTGCTCTATCTTAGTAAGGCATGTCAAGTCTCCTGACATATAACCCACCTGACTTACTGCTTTCTGCAATTCAATATATCTGTTTATGTAATATCTCTTATGTTTAGACTGTTCTGCTACGGGATTGTATTTACAGCTACAGGATTCCCGATAAATTGGTATTGTCCTAACATAAGAATCCTTCGGCTGTTCCTGCCCTTCGATATGTCGATAAATCTTGTTAACAGCTTCAATTCCCATATCATCTATAGGCATTTGAGCCGTGGTAATCGTAGGAGTATACTCAGAAGAATCGGTTGAATCATCACAGCCAGAGACAGCGATCTGCTCTGGAACTTTTATCCCTTTTTTATATAAGGCCTCACAGGTCGTAATAGCCATATAATCATTGGCACAGATAATGGCCTGAGGAAGAGGTAGGGAGGAGGAGATCCAATAATCCACTGCTTCATAGGGTTTTACCCTCCAAAAATCTCCATAATAAATCCGCTCATCTTCAATCGGAATATGATATTCTTCTAAAATCCTCTTATAAGAGTCTAATCGTTTATCTGAATCAGGAAACCCTTTCGGGCCTGCTAGAAAGTTAATTCTAGTAAATCCATGCACAACAATAAAATGCCGAATAATATCTTCTAATACTGTATTGTCGTCAATCAATACATTATAATAATCATCTAATTTGCTTCTTACACTGACAATCGGACAGTTACTGCGTGACTTAATATTATTTATAATCCGTTCTTTAAACCCTTTAATCGCATAGGTATCCGGTGTCAGAATTATTCCATCAAGCTTTTCATAAATGGGTATCTCAGTTATTTGAGCTTGCCCCTCATCATAATTGTCCTGCCCATAGCCACCGAAGCTGGAGAAAAAAACAACATTATAATTAAGCTCTTTAGAGCGCTTTGATATGCTTTTCGATAGAACCTCTTGAAACTCTCCATATGTGGATATGAAAACACCGATTGTTTTTCTACCATTTCCGATCATTTACATTCTCCTGCCCTTCAGCTACAGTGCATATATAGTATCTTTTATCCGTAGTTCTATAGTTCAATAGTACTAATTAATATAAATATATATCATTTTATATGAAAATACAACATTTTTCATAATACAAGTATAAAATATTTGGTTTTTTTAACAATACTTTTACTTATTAAAGAATGCATCTGTTAAATAATTACATACAGATGCATTTTTTATTACTGTTTATGTTTAGGATAAAATCATTCTATCATTAGCGAATTCACCACCAGTGGCACTTTCAAACTTTTCTAAAAGATCACTGACCTTTAGTTTCTTTTTATCCTCTCCAGATACATCATATATAACTTTTCCATCATACATCATAATCAATCGATTACCATATTGAATTGCATTTTTCATATTATGGGTTACCATAAGGGCCGTCAGCTGGTTTGAAGATACAATATGGTCTGTGATTTCTAACACCTTTGCGGCCGTCTTAGGATCCAAAGCAGCCGTATGCTCATCCAATAGTAAAAGCTTGGGGTTTTGAAGCGTTGCCATAAGCAGAGTCAAAGCCTGTCGTTGTCCTCCTGAGAGAAGCCCAACCTTACTGTTCAGCCTCTTCTCCAGTCCTAATCCAAGAGTTGCTAGACTTTCTACGTATCTTTCTTTTTCCGCTTTCGTGATACCCCATTTGAGTCTTCTTCTCTTTCCTCTGCGGTAGGCCAGAGCCAGATTCTCCTCTATCTCCATATTGGAAGCAGTTCCAATCATAGGATCCTGAAATACTCTTCCAAGATACTTTGCTCTTTTATATTCAGGAAGCGCTGTGATATCTTCACCATCAAGAATTATGTTTCCCTGATCCGATTGATGAACACCCGCAATCATGTTTAACACTGTTGATTTACCTGCACCATTTCCTCCGATAACCGTTACGAAATCTCCCTTCTTAAGATCTAGGGTCAAGCCTTTCAGTACTGTTTTTTCATTTACGGTTCCTATATTAAAGGTTTTATATAGATTATTTAAGGATAGCATTCTGAACTACACCTCCCTTCCTGGTTCTTCTTCCCTTATTCTTTAACAGAATTGGAATGGAAAGAGCCAAAGCAACCACAATTGCTGTGATTAGCTTCATATAATCGGTATGTAGTCCCAACTGTAAAACGACTGCAATAATAATTCGATAGATAACGGAGCCGATCATGATAGAAAAGAGCTTTTTCGCAAAGTTTTTTGTCTTTAGGAATAATACCTCGCCGATGACGATGGAGGCCAGTCCTATAACAATTGCTCCCACACCCATATTAACATCCGCATAGCTTTGACTTTGTGTAACCAATGCACCGGACATTGCAATTAGGCCATTGCTAATGGAGAGACCAAGAATGATCATTTTATCGGTATTTACACCCTGAGCTCTCACCATAATCTCGTTATTACCGGTTGCCCGAATACAGGCACCGATTTCTGTTCCGAAGAACCAATATAATAAGGCAACCACTGCTGCTGTTATAAGTAAGCCAACACCTAACGTAACCCAGTTCTTTAGGGTCAGATCTCTTATGCCAAGGTTTGCTGCAGAGGGAAGAAGATCCTTAACAATCGTGATAATTGTCTTGTTACCACTTACAAATCCAGTATTGGCCTGCCCCATAACTCTTAAATTAATAGAGTACAAGCCAATCATAGTAAGAATACCGGATAAAATAGCGGGGATTTTTAATTTTGTATGTAGAATACCGGTTATAGCTCCAGCGGCCATTCCCACAATGGCTGCAACAATCAGACTTATGAATGGGTTTATACCCTGGCGAACAATCATAACCGCGCAAATGCTTCCTCCTAGGGCAAAGCTTCCTTCACAGGTCATATCAGCAAAATTCAACACTCGGAAGGTGATATAAACGCCCAAAGCTAAGACTGCCCAGGTAAGGCCCTGAGAAGTAGCTCCAAATATGGCCATTAGAATACTTGTAATATCCATGTCTTACATTTTCCTTTCGTACTTATTATCATTTATTATCCATTCATTTCATTAACGAACGAAAAAGATTTTGCACTGCAAAATCTTTTTCTTCTTCTTTACTATCAAGTGTTACTTATTACCTGTATGATTCGATCTCTTATATTATTCGATTATTAGGTCCTCTGGAATCTCAATACCAAGCAATGCTGCGGTTTCCTCATTTACAGAGAAATTAAATTGATCATCCGAAAGGTAAGCAATCGGCATAGTAGCTGTTTCTGCCTCGCCCTTTAATATCTTAACTGCCTGTTCTCCGGTCAAATAGCCAAGCTTATAATAGTTTATACCAAAGGTAGCTAATCCACCGGCATTGACCATTCCTTCTTCACCACATATAACAGGTATACCGTTTTCATTTGCTACCATGGCCACGGTTGGCATTCCAGAGGCTATGGTGTTGTCCGTCGGTGCATAAATTGCATCTACCTTACCAACCAGATTCTGAACTACCTGCTGGATTTCATTTGTGTTAGATACGGTAGCCTCTATGCTGGAAAGACCCGCTTCCTCGGCTGCCGATGCTGCCATATCTGCCTGAATCTTTGAATTACTTTCGCTGGAGCAATAGAGGATTGCGATCTTCTCTACCTTCGGTACAAGCTTCTTAATTAAATCAATTTGCTGCTTTACCGGGGTTAAATCTGAGGTACCGGATACATTTCCTCCTGGTGCTTCATTGGAGGTTACCAGTCCTGAGCTGGCCGGATCAGTAACGGCTGTGATAAGGATGGGTATATCCTTTGTTGCATTGGCTACTGCTTGAGCAGAATTTGTAGCAATTGCTAATATTAGATCATTGTTATCGTTTACCAGCTTCGTTGCTATGGTATTGGCCGTAGATTGATCTCCCTGTGCATTCTGATAATCGATTTTAATATTATCTCCATCGACATAGCCTGCCTCTGCCAAGGCGTCCACAAAGCCGTCGTAACTTGCATCTAAAGCTGCATGTTTAACCAACTGGTTTACACCGATCTTTATTACCTCTTTCTTCTGATTATCATTTGTCTCCTGAGATTGGTCTTGTACTCCTGCAACATCTGTGGATTCCTTTGTTCCGCATCCTGATAGAC
>CAYMLE010000044.1:0-18023 GCA_964391115.1 uncultured Herbinix sp.
TCTTTACACCTAACAGCAGGTCGCTTCAGGAGGCAAATGAAGAGAAGAGAATTGAATTGCAGCTACGGCTACAGCTTGTCGGTAAATTAAGACAGATCTCTGTTTATGAATATATCAATCGTTTGGATGAACAAAAGACAGAACATAACTTTCTTCATTATCTGATGGCTCTGGGGTTACTTTTATCCATTATCACTGTATTTTATCAGCCTGCAATTGGCGGAGTAGCAATTCTTGTAATGGCAATCAATAATATATGGCAGTACTATTCAAGAAAAGCAAAAATCGATAAGTTTTTTACCGTGTTCTCCTACATGCTGCGATTATTTGATAATGCAGATCATATCGTTAAACTTGATATTCCAGAGCTTAAGGATTATTTTAGTAAAATTAAAAAGGATTTGGAGTGTTTTCGAAGATTTCGCAGGGGAGCTGGCATAGTAGTCTCCACGAAGGTAAGTGGAAGTTTATTAGATGCCATCCTCGATTATATTCGAATGCTGTTCCATATTGATATAATTAAATATAATAATATGTTAGCTATTTTTAAGAAGCATCGAGAGAACCTTAATAGAATATTTGTTAATGTTGGTATCTTGGATGCCTGCTTGGCGGCAGCCTCCTTCCGTGATAAAATCCTTTATTATAGCATACCGGAGTTAAGCAAATCCAAACATCCGAGCCTTTCAGTAACTGATCTTTATCATCCACTCTTATTGGATCCGGTAACTAATTCTATAACGGAGAATCGGAGTGTATTAATTACTGGCTCTAATGCCTCTGGAAAATCAACCTTTATTAAAACTCTAGCAATTAATGCCTTACTATCTCAGACAATTTATACCTCTCTTAGTAAAGGTTATAAGGCTAGCTTTTTCATGATTTATTCCTCTATGGCCTTACGAGATAATCTCTTCCATAATGAGAGCTATTATATCGTTGAGATTAAATCCCTTAAGAGGATTTTAGACCGAGTAGATAAGGAGATACCCATCCTATGCTTTATTGATGAGGTCCTCCGCGGTACCAATACCCTGGAACGAATCGCCGCATCATCGAGAATTCTACTGACCTTGGCGAAGGAAAATACTATGTGCTTTGCTGCAACCCATGATATTGAGTTAACTCATATTCTTGAAAATTACTATTCAAATTATCATTTTCAAGAACGAATTGATAAAAAGCAAATCCTCTTTGACTATATGCTATATAAAGGCAGAGCTATCTCTAAAAATGCCATTAAGCTGCTTACCCTTCTGGGCTATTCGACGGATATCGTTGAAGCTGCTGAAACAGCAGCGGATGCATTCCAAAGAGAGGGCGAGTGGAGGAAGATTCGTTAGATTATGTTAGATATCGTATTTTTCTTTAATTAACAGAAATAATGGAATTGGATGATCTGGTGTCGTGTCTATTCCAATAAAAAAACTTGGAGGATCGTGATGGATGTTACAATATATACGGACGGAGCAGCTAGGGGAAATCCTGACGGCCCTGGAGGTTATGGAACAATATTAGTATATGTAGATTCTAAAGGGCAGGAACATATGCGTGAATTAAGTGCCGGTTATAAGAAAACAACCAATAACCGGATGGAGCTTATGGCAGCCATTGCTGGCTTGGAGGCTTTGACGAAGCCCTGTCGTGTTCATCTATATTCTGATTCCCAATACTTAGTGAAGGCCTTCAATGAACATTGGCTTGAGAACTGGATTAAGAAGGGTTGGAAGAGGGGTAAGAATGAGCCCGTTAAGAATATCGATCTATGGAAACGTCTACTAAAAGCTACGGAGCCCCACAATGTCACTTATCTATGGGTAAAAGGTCACAATGGTCATCCAATGAATGAACGCTGTGACCAATTGGCTACCTCTGCTGCCGATGGAACCGATTTATTAGAGGATCAGATAATCGAGTAGACACAGTGAAACCATTGCAATTCAATGACAATATGTTATAATTGTAGTGGTTTTAACTATTGTTAATACTATCCGTAGTGTTTGGCAGATTTTAAATCGAATCTACTCAAATAGCATTTTTTATCGATGAATACAACAAACACAAAAGGATTAAAAATACGAACGAGTATACAAAGGAAAGGAATGTTCATCATGGACGGACTTACTCCCCTAATGAAACAATATATCCAGATTAAGGAACAATACAAGGATTGCATCTTATTTTATCGACTTGGTGACTTCTATGAGATGTTTTTAGAAGATGCTCATGTATGCTCCCGAGAGCTGGAGATCGCTCTTACCGGAAAGGCCATCGGTAAGGAGGAACGGATGCCGATGTGCGGCGTTCCATATCATTCTGTAGAAAATTACTTAAGTAAGCTAGTCAGTCGTGGTTACCGAGTGGCCATCTGTGAGCAGGTTGAGGATCCAAAAACTGCGAAGGGAATTGTGAAGCGAGAAGTAGTACGAATCGTTACTCCCGGAACCAATCTAAACACTCAGGTATTAGACGAGACGAAGAATAATTATCTTATGGCTATTGTACATACAACCAATGCTTATGGCATCTCCGTTGTTGACATAACAACCGGAGATTATTTTGTTACGGAAGTTGATAATGAACGTAAACTCATGGATGAGGTATATAAATGGGCTCCCTCTGAAATTATCTGTAACGACACCTTCTTTGTATCCGGTATAGATATCGAGGCCTTACGTAATATTAATCATCTCGTTCTGTCCCCATTGGAGCCCTGGTATTGTGATGATGAGCTATGTGTTCGAGCCTTGAAGGAACATTTTCAAGTGGCTACCTTGGATGGTATCGGTCTAAAGGATTATACCATTGGTGCCATAGCAGCTGGCTGCATCATGCAGTATTTGAGGGAGACGCAGAAGAATTCCCTTTCTCATATCACAAAGCTAACTCCTTATACCTATGAGAAATTCATGTTACTTGATAGCTCTACGGTACGTAATCTAGAGCTAACGGAGACAATTCGAGAGAAGCAGAAGAAGGGTTCTCTTCTCTGGGTATTAGATAAAACCAAGACTGCCATGGGTGCAAGGCTCTTAAGAAGCTATATGGAACAGCCTCTGATTGATTATGACCTTATTATTCAAAGACTGCAGGCAGTTAGTCAGCTAAAGGATAATATGATTACCCGAGAAGAGATCAGAGAGTATTTGAATCCTATCTATGACCTGGAACGACTCATGGGTAAAATCAGCTATAAAAGCGCAAATCCCAGAGACCTGATTGCTTTTAGCTCCTCCCTGTCCATGCTTCCCCATATTAAATTCCTCATGCAGAGCTTTGACTCTGACCTATTAAAAGATGTCTATGAAGAACTGGATGTCTTAGAGGATATCAATCAATTAATCGAACAAGCCATTGCAGAGGAGCCTCCCCTAAACCTGAAAGAGGGTGGTATCATCAAAGAAGGTTATCATGCTGAGGTAGACCGCTTAAGAAAAGCCAAGACTGAAGGTAAAGACTGGCTCATGGAGTTGGAGACCAGAGAGCGAGAAGCTACCGGTATCAAGAATCTAAAAATTCGTTATAATCGGGTCTTTGGATATTATCTCGAGGTAACTAATTCCTATAAAAACCTAGCTCCAGAAAACTGGGTTCGTAAGCAGACTCTGGCAAATGCAGAGCGGTACACCACTCAGGAACTGAAGGAGCTAGAGGATATTATCCTTGGCGCAGAGGACAAGCTGTATTCTCTGGAATACGACCTGTTCTGTGAGCTTCGGGATCAAATTGCCCTGGAGGTAAAGAGAATCCAAATCACCGCGAAAGCGATCGCCAAGATCGATGTTTATGCCTCCTTAGCGCTTGTTGCTGAACAAAACAATTATGCAATGCCTGAGATGAATACGAGCGGTACCATTACAATTAAGAATGGTAGACACCCTGTTGTTGAGAAGATGATCTCCCATGATATGTTTGTTGCCAATGATACCCTATTAGATGATAAGTCGAACCGAGTCTCTATCATAACCGGACCGAATATGGCAGGAAAATCTACTTATATGCGCCAAACCGCCTTAATTGTCCTGATGGCTCAGATTGGAAGCTTTGTACCAGCAGACAGTGCAAGTATTGGGATCATTGACCGAATCTTCACCCGTGTTGGTGCCTCCGATGATTTGGCCAGCGGCCAGAGTACCTTCATGGTAGAGATGACCGAGGTAGCTAACATTCTAAGAAATGCCACAAAGAATAGCTTGCTGATTCTAGATGAGATTGGAAGAGGTACCAGTACCTTTGATGGCTTAAGCATCGCTTGGGCTGTGGTAGAGCATATCAGTAATCCTGCCATTCTTGGAGCAAAGACTCTATTCGCAACTCATTATCATGAGTTAACTGAACTAGAGGGCCGACTGGAGGGTGTTACAAATTATTGTATTGCTGTAAAAGAACAAGGTGAAGATATCGTATTTCTTCGTAAGATTGTAAAGGGCGGTGCCGATAAGAGCTATGGAATTCAGGTCGCTAAGCTGGCTGGAGTTCCCGCCGGAGTACTGAAGCGAGCTTCTGAGATTGTTAACGAATTGATTGGTAATGATCTAGCCTTAAAAGCACGGAATCTATCCGCCCCTGAGGGAAGCAAAGTAGACGAATTTGTCCATGAGGAATTGTTTTGTAATCTACAACCTAGGGATGTTTCCAATAAAACTGCAACCGAACGAAAGCAAGATAAGAGTTTAGAACAGCTGTCCCTATTTGTCATGTCTGGCAATGAAGATATTATCACGGAATTGCGGGATATGGATATTGCAAGGCTGACACCGATTGATTCGATCAATAAGCTTTATCAGTTACAGCAGAAGATTAAAAACCGTATTTAGGAAAGGCAGGTGACCCTATGTCCATCATCCGTGTATTAGATGAATCGACCATTAACCAGATTGCTGCCGGTGAGGTAGTAGAACGTCCCAGTGCAGTTGTAAAAGAATTAATTGAAAATGCCATGGATGCCGGTGCTACCGCTATCACAGCCGAAATCAAAGATGGGGGTCTGAGCCTGATAAGGATTACCGATAATGGAGCTGGGTTAACTCAGGAGGATATCCCCTTAGCCTTTCTTCGTCATGCCACCAGCAAGATACGAACGGCAGAGGATCTCTTATCCGTCTCTAGCCTAGGTTTCCGTGGAGAAGCCTTATCCAGTATTGCCTCCGTCGCTCAGGTAGAACTAATAACTAAGACCCCGGATGCCTTATTAGGCTATCGGTACCTCATAGAAGGTGGGGAAGAAAAGCTATTGGAGGAGATTGGCTGTCCCAGTGGGACGACCATCCTGGTAAGGAACATTTTTTATAATACCCCAGCCAGAAGGAAATTCTTAAAATCAGCCATTACAGAAACTGGCTATGTCAGTGACCTGATCGAGCGTTTAATGGTATCCCATCCGGGTATTTCATTTAAATTTATAGTAAACAATCAAGTTAAGCTTCAATCTTCGGGTAATAATAGTAATAAGGATATCCTGTACCATGTCTATGGAAGGGATATCTCGAAGGAATTAGTCCCGTTGGAATACCATTCCGAAGGTCTATCAATTACTGGCTATATTGGAAAACCGATTATTAATCGGGGTAACCGAAACCATGAAAATTATTTTATTAATGGAAGATACATCAAAAGCAGTGTTATTATTAGGGCGATTGAGGATGCCTACAAGCCCTTCCTTATGCAGCATAAATATCCCTTTACCTCTCTATATTATCAGATTGATCCTGCTAATATTGATGTCAACGTACACCCTCAGAAGCTTGAGATCCGTTTAAAAACAGGGGAAGAAATCTATCAAGCCACCTATAATCTCATTCGTTCGGCTTTGGCCCAGAAGGAATTGATTCCCTCGGTATCCCTACAAAAACAGGAGATTAGCAAGCCTAAGATTCACGGGTTACCGGAACCATTTGAAAAGCAGAGAAGAAATCAATTAGAAGCCCTTCGTATCATGGCTCCGGATACAAATGCAAAGCCATCCCCAGAGCTCCATACAGCAGAAGACATCAATTCCAAAGAAGACATTAATACAAATGAAAATATTAATACTAATGAAAATAATATAAAAGAAGGTAATGGTTATCATACATCGTTCACTGGTGCTACCGAATCGGAAGCCGGAGCTTCCTCCATCGATTCAAGGTTCGTTAATCGCTTGGACTCCTCCTCAGATTCCCAGGGGGATAAAGCAAAGGACTCTGAACAGAACCTTGTAGAAGGATCCTCCGAACAGATAAGCTTGTTTGAACAACAGGAGGAGATCGCACCTTTCTTAACTAAGAAGGCACTTGATCAACATAGAATTATCGGTCAAGTATTCTCAACCTACTGGATGGTGGAATATGGCAAGGAAATGTACATTATCGATCAACATGCAGCCCATGAAAAAGTCTTGTATGAAAGAATTATGGCTGCTGCCAGAACCAAAACCTATGAATCCCAGATGCTTCTACCACCGATGGTACTTTCTCTGACCTTAAGAGAACAAGAGGTTCTACTCCAATATGAAGAGATCCTGAATCGCATCGGTTATGAATTTGAACATTTTGGTGGAAATGAATTTTCCGTACGAGCTGTCCCTGCCGATTTATATGGTTTATCAGAAAAAACGTTATTATTGGAATTCCTTGATAGCCTAACCGAAGGCTTCACAGGACAACTTCCCGATACGATATCCATCTTGGAGAAAACCGCTTCCCTTTCTTGTAAGGCGGCGGTCAAAGCCAATCACAACTTCTCCAAAGAGGAGGCAGAAAGCCTAATTAAGGAACTACTGACCTTGAAAAATCCATATCATTGCCCCCATGGTAGACCAGTTATTATCTCCATGAGCCGTTATGAAATGGAGAAAAAGTTTAAACGAATTCTATAGCAAGAAAGCAGAAAACGTTGCTGGTAACTTTACTTGCACATAGGAAACACTTTATTGAATGTTTTACTTTTATAAATAATATGAAACAATCAGTAAATGTGAGCTCAACTATTTCAGAGGAGGATGACATGGATAAAAAGCCATTTATTATTTTAACAGGACCAACCTCCGTCGGAAAGACTGCCCTTTCAATAAAGCTGGCAAAGGCGGTGAATGGGGAGATTATATCTGCGGATTCCATGCAGGTATATCGATACATGGATATTGGAACCGCCAAGATCACTCCAGAAGAAATGGATGGTGTCCCTCATTATCTTATTAGTGAATTCGATCCAGATGAAGAATTTAATGTTGTAAAGTTCCAGCAATATGCCAAGGAATACATCCGACAGATCCACTCCAGGAATAAGATCCCCATTCTGGTGGGTGGAACCGGTTTTTATATTCAAGCTGTCCTTTACGATATTGACTTTACTGAAAATGACACCGATACCTCCCATCGGCAGGAGCTGGAGCTTTTGCTGAAGGAACATGGCAAGGAGTATCTTCATAACCTTTTAAAGGAAGTCGATCCGGACAGTGCCAAAGCAATCCACCCAAATAACAGTAAACGGGTGATCCGAGCGCTGGAATATGCAAAGCTTACCGGAGATCGAATATCCGCACATAACGAAGAACAAAAGCAGAAGGCCTCACCCTACCAATTTTGCTACTTTGTACTAACAAAGGATCGTGAAAAGCTTTACGAAGGAATTAATCGGAGAGTGGATCAGATGATGGAGATGGGTCTTATAGACGAAGTGGAATCCCTAAAATCCCGTGGCTATACCAAAGATATGGTTTCTATGCAGGGCTTAGGTTACAAAGAGCTACTAGATTATCTGGAGGACGAATGTACTCTAGAGGAAGCGATTACAAAATTAAAGCGTGACACCAGACATTATGCCAAGCGACAACTCACCTGGTTTAAGCGAGAGCGAGAAATCCTTTGGGTGGATAAAGATTCTTTTTCTTCAGAGAAGGATATCCTATCCTATATGCTGGAGGAATTAACACAGCATAGTATAGTATAATATAAGTATCATGATCGCTTGTATATACGACTTTATAACAGACAATAGATAACAGATAAATACTACGGGGTAACCTTTATGCAAATGACCCTGAACTCGTAGTGTTTCGCAGAATGGAGTATGAATATGTTACTTGATTTAGAAAACAAATATAAAGAGATGGGTATTGACTCAAAGCTTCTAATGTTAGGACGAAATGTGGAGGCTACTCTTAAGGATCGATTTGAAGAAATCGATCGCATAGCAGAGTACAATCAATTAAAAGTTCTAAAGGCAATGCAGGATAATCGGTTAAGTGATATTCATTTTGCTGCAACAACTGGCTATGGATATAATGATCTTGGCCGCGATACTCTGGAACAGGTATATGCAGATATCTTCCGTGCGGAGGATGCTCTGGTGCGTCCGCAGCTAATCAGCGGTACTCATGCATTAACCATTGCCCTATCCGGAAACCTTCGTCCTGGTGATGAAATCCTATCACCAGTTGGTAAGCCCTACGATACCTTAGAGGGAGTCATAGGAATTACGAAATCAAAAGGTTCTCTAGCAGAATATGGTATCACTTACCGGCAAGTAGATCTGACTCCAGAAGGAGACTTTGACTACGAGGGAATCAAGGCAGCCATTGGTCCTCAGACGAAGTTGGCATCCATCCAGAGATCAAAGGGTTATGCCAATCGACCTACCTTATCGGTTGCACAGATTGGTACTCTGATTCATTTTATCAAAGACATCAATCCCAATATTATCTGTATGGTAGATAACTGCTATGGAGAATTTGTGGAGACCATGGAACCCAGCGAGGTTGGTGCTGATCTTTGTGTTGGCTCCCTAATCAAGAATCCCGGAGGGGGACTTGCCCCGATCGGTGGCTATATCGTAGGTAAATCCGAGTATATTGAAAATGCTGCCTATCGATTAACTGCTCCCGGCTTAGGGAAAGAGGTTGGTGCCACCCTAGGACTAAATGCCCCTCTATTCCAAGGCCTATTCCTTGCGCCTCAGGTAGTATCCGGAGCCCTTAAAGGAGCTATCTATGCAGCCAATCTATATGAAAATCTAGGTTTCTCTGTTCTTCCCAATGGAACAGAAGACCGTTATGATATTATACAAGCAGTTACCTTAAACAGTCCCGAAGCAGTCATAGCCTTCTGTAAGGGAATCCAAGCTGCTGCGCCCGTAGATAGCTATGTTACTCCAGAGCCCTGGGCAATGCCGGGATATAACTGCGAAGTAATCATGGCTGCCGGAGCATTTGTTCAAGGATCCTCCATCGAACTATCCGCCGATGCCCCCATCAAGCCCCCTTACACCGTGTTCTTCCAAGGTGGCCTAACCTGGTACCATGCCAAATACGGTATCCTCTTATCCCTCCAGAAACTCCTGGAGCAGGATTTAATTAAACTCTAAAAGAAAAGGCATGCCCGCCCAGGGCCATGCCCATCCATCGATACAGTAAAGCGGATAACCGCATCAAGGATCAACACAGTTCCCCCTGCCAAGGGTATAGCCATCTATACTTTCTTGATGCGGTTATCCTCACCACCTTACGGTTTACCACCCACGGAATTTCTGTGTACAAACATAAGTTTTTGTGTTAATATGGGATATGATAATTTAAACAAAATAACCGGATTTATCCGGAAGGAGGCAATGCAATGGCAAAATCATATGGTAAAAATAAGTGGGCTTTATTCCTACTGATTCTTGCCGGACTAGTTGTAGGAAGCTTTGTTGCTCAACTCACAAAGAAGGTCGATTTCCTATCCTGGCTAAATTATGGCTTTGATTTTGCTATAGGGAATCCCAATGGTAACGGAGTCGTAAGTCTGAACCTCGGTGCCCTAGCAATCCATTTCGGTTTAAGCCTTCGCATCACCGTAGGAAGTGCGATCGGTGCGGTAGGAGCCATCTGGTGGTTTAAAAAGATATAAGGTACATACATGCAGGAAGGGCAATACAGCCGTTTCTGGCATTTCATGTATATAGGAACCGGCTAAGGAAAGCAATCAAAGCCTGTTCCACGTCATGACCCAACTGATTTCTTGGAGAGAGGAAATAAGGAGGATATCATGAACAATACCTATTTAACGGTGAAAGACCTACCGGTATCGGAGCGTCCCTATGAGAAATGTGAGGCCTATGGTCCATCCATTCTTTCCGATGCTGAGCTTCTTGCTGTCATTCTCAGGACAGGAGCTAAGAATTTAAGAGCAATCGACTTAGCTGTGAATATTCTAAATTATTCCGAGATCTATCCTGGACTGAAAGGTCTGAATTATCTGACCATGAAGGAATTCATGGAGATCAAAGGGGTCGGGAGAGTTAAGGCGATTGAATTATTATGCCTAACCGAGCTGACAAAGCGGATGGCAAAGGAAATCCATAGAGATAGCTTACGATTAATCACGCCGCAGAGTGTAGCTAATTATTATATGCAGGATCTGCGACATTTGAACCAAGAGCAGGTTATATTAATCCTACTTGATTCAAAAAGTAAAATTATCAAGGATATGATGATATCCTCCGGTACCGTAAACACATCGATTATGCCTACCCGGGAGGTTTTTATCCAAGCGCTCAAATACGAGGCAGTTAACATAATATTAATTCACAATCATCCCAGTGGGGATCCTTCGCCTAGTGGAGAGGATATCCGTGTTACAAAAAGACTAAAAGAAGCTGGGAATTTAATTGGTATTACGCTTATGGATCATCTTATTATTGGCGATAATAAGTATATTAGCTTAAAAGAACAAGGTTATTTATAGTATTCGACCCATTAAATATAACATTGATGTGTTCATACATTTTGCAACCAACCGGTTGTGGAACTGTATTAGATATAGAATTGACAACATAAGGCAAATAGGAGGTAACTTTCATATGGCATCTAAGACATTCGGAATAGATTTTGGTACTAGTACAATTAAGATATACAAGAAGGGACAGGGCATCGTTCTGGACGAGCGGAATATCATCGCCGTTGCTGATCGTAAAACTGTGATTGCCTCAGGTGACGAGGCGTATGAGATGTATGAGAAAGCCCCCTCAAACATAGTTGTTACTTACCCTGTAAGAAGTGGAGTAATCGCAGATGTGGCGAATATGATGTCTCTGTTACATCATTTCATGATGAAAATTAGTGGCTCCAAGCGAATTGGCTCTGCCGATTATATCGTTGCTACACCTACGGATATCACAGAGGTAGAACGACGTTCCTTCTATGAGTTAATCGCCAGCTCTAATCTAAAGGCTGGCCATGTTAAAATTGTAGAAAAGCCGATTGCCGATGCTGTAGGAGCAGGACTTGATGTAATGACTGCTAGAGGTGTTATGGTAGTTAATATTGGTGCTGATACAACGGAGGTATCCATACTATCCCTTGGAGGTATCGTATTAAGCAAATTAATCCCGGTCGGTGGTAATAAGCTGGATGAAGCCATCAAGAATGTCGTAAAGCGAAAATACAATCTATTTATCGGAGATAAGACGGCTGAAAACATCAAGAAGAAACTAGCAGCCGCTTACCTTACAGTAGAAGCCTCCATTAAAGTCTATGGTCGCAATATGGTGACAGGACTTCCTACGGAGATGGAGATTAGCTCCAAAACGGTTTATGAGGCTATCGCGGAATATTTGTATTCCATTACTGATGCGATTCGAATCATCTTAGAGAGAACACCCCCGGAGATTTCCGCTGACATCATCGATAGTGGTATCTATGTAACCGGCGGTTCTGCAAAAATATTTGGCCTAGCCGATTTACTTAACAAAGAGACCGATTTAAAAATTAACATTTGTGAAGATTCAGCCAATACCGTTGTAAATGGTCTGGGCCGAATTATGGAGGATCATAATCTTTCCATCCTTGCAGATGCTTTAAAACCAAAGACGTTAATATAATATTAGAGTAAATATATTGCGCTTAAGCCAATATTTGCTATGTTTTGGTAACATGGAGGTTATAAATGAAACGAAGGACGAAAAGTCGCATAAACCCAAAGCATGTACTCATAGCTTGCATAGTACTATGTCTGGGATTAATATTCGTATCTTACCGGTTTGCGGATCAGTTTTACCCAGTACGGAA
Source organism: uncultured Herbinix sp. (assembly GCA_964391115.1). Taxonomy (GTDB): domain Bacteria; phylum Bacillota; class Clostridia; order Lachnospirales; family Lachnospiraceae; genus Mobilitalea. Next base: position 12,026 of record CAYMLE010000044.1, read on the forward strand.
TGCGGTAGGCACAGTAGTAACGCCCATGCAGCGAGGGATTAACCAGGTGGGCAGTTTTGTATCTGATCGATTTGATCGTTTTCAAAACGTCAATGACCTTATAGAAGAAAACCAAAAACTTCTGGAACAGGTTAATATCTTATCCTACGAAAACAAGCTTCTGTTGCAAGACAAATTTGAGTTAGATGAATTAAGGGAGCTATTCAAATTAGATAAAAAATACTTAGATTATCCAAAGGTTGCCGCCCGAGTTATTAGTAAGGATCCTAGTAACTGGTATAATGTATTTACCATAGACAAAGGAACCCGGGATGGTATTTCCGTCGATATGAATGTCATGGCAGGAGATGGGCTAGTAGGTATTATTACCGAATGCTATTATAATCATTCCATAGTAAGATCCATCATTGATGATAAAAGCTATGTCAGTGGAATGTTTCTTCAAACCTCAGACCATTTTATCGTTAAGGGTGATTTACAGCTGATGGATGAAGGTAAAATCCGTATTGAGCTAATTAGTAAAGATACTGAGATACAGGATGGCTATGAGGTAGTAACCTCCCATATCAGTGATAAATATCTTCAGGGTATTCTGATTGGCTATGTCAGTGATATCAAGCTGGACTCCTCCAATATGACAAAGTCAGCCTATTTAACACCGGCAGTGGATTTTGAACGGCTGGAGGAAGTGTTAATTATTACAGAACGAAAGGAACCCCTGTTAAAGGATGATCCTAACCTGACCGAAGAGACTCAACCAACGGAAGAGTCCCAGCCATCGGAAGATACCCTTCAGGCAGAAGAGCTCCTTACGGATGAAACCATGAATTCTATTGAATAATCCGGACTGTCTCTATAGCAGACACCGTTAGGGAAAAGTAGGTATGTTTGTGAAACGTTTTATTGTATATCTTTTAGAAATCATCATATGCTACACCCTCCAAAGCTCATTGTTCCATTACATCAATTTGGCTGGAGTTATGCCTAATCTATTACTTATTCTTGTTGTTTCCACTGCCTATATGAGAGGACGGAAAACCGGAATATGGATGGGCTTTCTCAGTGGACTTATGGTGGATCTGATCTTTGGGAGGGTTATCGGTCTATATGCCCTATTCTATATATTGATCGGTTATTTCATAGGCTCCCTGCATCGTTTTTATTCCAATGACGATTTTACTCTACCACTATTTTTTGTGGCTATCAGTAATATTATCTATGGATTTTTCTATTATGTATTTGAATTTCTATTACGAGGAAGATTGAATTTCTTCTATTATTTCAGAAGGTTCATAATTCCAGAGGTTATCTATACCGTAGCAGTTTCCATCTTATTATATAAGCTGTTACATATGATTAATAATCATCTTGATCGTAAGCTGACAGAGGAGGAATAGAATGCTGGATGTGTTTTTAGATGCAGTAAAACGGATACTAAAATCCAGACTGTTTCCTATTACATTGATTTATATTCTTTTATTTTCGGTGATTGTTCACCGTTTATTTGTGTTGCAGATTATACAAGGCCCCCAAATAGCAGAAGAGAGCGATTTCAAAAAAACTGAGACTAGGGAAATACCAAGTACTCGGGGTAAGATTTATGACCGAAATGGTGTCCTGTTAGCTTCTAACACCCTTTCTTATTCTGTAACGATGGAGGATATTACAGAAATCACCTCCAATAAAGAACGTAATGCAATCATTCACGAGCTCATCGGTATCATTGAAAGGAACGGAGATACTCTGTATCATGATTTTCCGATCCGACTAAATGAACAGGGCAGATTGGAGTTCACGGTATCCGGTACTAGCCTTACCCGATTTAAAAAGAATGCCTATGCCTATGTTCTGGATGATAAAAAAAATCTGACTGACGACCAGATAAATGCCACAGCCGAAGAGGTATATGACTTTCTAAAGGTCGGAACTGGGAATAATTACACTCCAATGTTTGGCATTTCAGATGAATATACGGTAGAAGAAACGCTTGAAATAATGAGCATTCGGTATGCTATATTCTGTAATTACCCGAAGTATCTAAAAATTACCGTAGCCTCCAATGTAACCGACCGAACCGTAGCGGAGGTGCTGGAGAATAGTGCCGAAATGCCTGGCGTTAATATTCAACAGCAGACGCAACGGGTATATCATAACAGTATCTACTTTGCCCATATGCTAGGCTATACTGGATTAATCAATGCAGAAGAGCTGGAGTTGTTAAATGGGGAGAGTGAATATTATAACTCAACCGATATCATTGGTAAGGTTGGACTTGAAAAGGAATTCGAAACACAGCTTAGCGGTAAAAAAGGAAAAGAGACTGTTTCTGTAGCCAATGGAGGCAAAGTAGTAGATATCGTTGAAAAGTCTGATCCCATGGCTGGTAATGATATCTACCTAACCATCGATAGCAACCTACAAAAGTCAATCTATCACATATTAGAGAAACGAATCGCCGGAATCCTCATATCGAAGCTACAGCCAGATATGAACTACGGTAGTAAGGGAGAAAGTGCAAGTAAAATTCTAACTCCGATTTATGAGGTATATTTTGCTTTAATCAATAATAACATCATAGACATTGGTCATTTTAATGATCCAGAGGCCACTGAGCTAGAGCAACAGGTTTTACAAAAATACCAAGATAATCTTGACAATGTATTTGGTAAACTAGAAACTCTACTAGCTCCTGAAAATACCTATACGAACAATAAATCCGGTGACATGGAAGAGTTTTTGGATTACTTCTATGAAGTATTAGTAAAACAGAAGATTCTATTAACCGCAAATATCGGAGAAGATGATTCCGTATACAAATCCTATCTGAATGAAAAGATTCCTTTAAGTACCTTCCTTCAACATGCCATTGCCAACAATTATATTGATTTATCAAAGCTGGGCGTTGGAAGTGAATTTTATACTCTAGAGGAACATTACCAGAAGCTGATGGATTACATGAAGAATATCCTAGCTCAGGACGGCATATTTAATAAAAAAATATATCGGAATTTGGTATTTTCGTACAAATTATCGGGAAAAGAAATTAGCATTTTATTATTCGACCAAGGTGTGCTAGAATGGAATGAAGAGGATATTAATGGATTAAAATCTGGACGTATCGGCGCTTATGATTTTATGTTATCAAAGCTTGAATCCCTGGAGATAACACCAGGAATGCTGGCTTTAGAACCCAGCAGTGGTTCTGTTGTTATTACGGATGTTAATAATGGTGATGTTCTTGCCATGGTGACCTACCCTAGTTATGATAACAACAAGATGGCGAATAAGGTTGATCCGAAATATTATAACCAGTTATTAAATGATAGCTCACTTCCTTTAATGAATCGGCCAACACAGCAGAGGATTGCTCCTGGATCCACCTTTAAGATGGTTACTGCCATGGCTGGGTTAGAAGAGAGTGTCGTAACTACCACTGAAACTATCCGAGATTTGGGTATCTTCGAGAAGATCACACCCGCAGCAAAATGTCACATCCACCCTGGTTCCCATGGTTCCGTGGATCTAGATGATGCTCTTAAGGTTTCCTGTAACTATTATTTTTATGAGTTAGCTTACCGATTAAGCATTGACAGTAAAGGTGATTATAACATACAATTAGGGCTTGGAAAGCTGAAAGAGTATGCCTCCCTTTTTGGTCTTGATACAAAATCCGGGGTAGAGATTCCGGAAGCCACGCCATTGGTCTCCGACGAGGATCCGGTTCGTTCCGCCATAGGTCAAGGAACAAACTTGTATACACCGATTCAGCTGGCCAGATATATGACTACTCTAGCTAACCGTGGTATTAATTACAATCTCACCTTATTAGACCGTATCGTAGATAAAGATGGCGCTACGCTTCACAATAACAGCGCTACTATTTATAATGATTTAACCTATATTAGTTCCAGAAATTGGGACAGTATACAAAAGGGTTTATACGATGTAGTTAATACAAATCGAGGCTCTGTATATAGTTTATACAAAGATTTAGGGGTTACGGTAGCTGGTAAGACTGGTACTTCCCAGATCAGTCTAGTGAATTACAATAATGCATTATTTGTATCCTATGCACCTTACAATAACCCTGAAATCTCAGTTACAACTGTAATACCGAATGGTAATACCTCCGGTAATGCCGCCGAACTGACAGCGGATATCTACCGATTATATTATAATCTGGAAGATCCCGAAGATCTAACTCAACAAAAAGCAGAGCTACCGGAAAATAATATTGCAGCTTTTTCAGACTAAAGGAGAAACTATGAGTACAGTGAATAATTCAGTTGTTATCAAAGGAAATAAATATGGCATAATCGTAGTATTAAGCCCGGAGATGGACTTTGATGAGCTAAAACAGCTGGTGGCTGAAAAATTCAAGGAATCAAGTAAATTTTTCGAAAATGCAAAGATGGCCATCAGCTTCGAAGGCCGGAAGCTTTCTAATGAAGAGCAAAAGGATATCTTGGATATTATTGGACAGAATACAGATATGCAGATCGTCTGTGTCATTGATAATGATCCTGTGATAGAAGATAATTTCAAAAAGACTCTAAACCAAAAGCTAATGGAATTAGAGAATAATACCGGTCAATTTTATAAAGGTATTCTACGTTCCGGTGCTTCTCTAGAATTTGAGAACAGTGTAATTATTATTGGTGATGTAAACCATGGAGCCCGAGTGGTATCTAAGGGTAACATCGTTGTTCTTGGTGCCCTGAAGGGTAATGCGTTTGCTGGGGCCACCGGTAATACCAATGCTTTTGTAGTAGCCCTGGATATGCGACCGATGCAAATACGGATCGCGGACACCATCGCCCGCTCCCCTGACAAGCCCTCCAAGGAGGAGAGTAGGGAACCAAAGATAGCCTTTCTGGAGGACGGAAATATCTATATAGAACCACTGAACAAAAGTGTTTTAAATGATATTAATTTATAAAATAGTACCTTATACAGAACTGGAGGAATATGGAATATGGGTGAAGTTATTGTAGTTACATCAGGAAAGGGTGGAGTTGGTAAAACAACAACGACCGCGAATGTCGGAACCGGTCTGGCAATGCTAGACAAAAAGGTAGTACTTATCGATACCGATATCGGTTTACGTAATCTTGATGTAGTCATGGGTCTGGAAAACCGGATAGTATACAATCTGGTTGATGTTATCGAAGGTACCTGTAGAATTCGTAATGCTTTGATTAAGGACAAGCGCTATCCCAACCTTTACTTACTTCCCTCTGCACAAACCAGGGATAAAAATGCAGTTAATCCCGAGCAGATGAGAAAACTCGCAGAAGAGCTACGAGACGAATTTGATTACATATTAATGGACTGTCCAGCAGGAATTGAGCAAGGCTTTAAAAATGCCATTGCCGGTGCTGACAGAGCATTAGTAGTTACTACTCCTGAGGTATCTGCTGTTAGAGATGCAGATCGTATTATCGGTCTACTAGAATCAAATGAAATGAAGCAGACTCACTTGATCGTAAACCGTCTCCGGAATGATATGGTAAAACGAGGCGATATGATGTCCAGTGATGATGTATGTGAAATATTAGCGGTGGATCTTATCGGAATTGTTCCGGATGATGAAAATATCGTAATATCCACGAACCAAGGTGAGCCTTTGGCTGGATCTGACTCCTTAGCTGGAAGGGCTTATATGAATATAGCCCGAAGGATTACAGGGGAAGACATTCCTTTTATGGATCTAAATGGAAAGACATCGATCTTTGAGAAACTCTTTGGCAAACGTAAGAAAAACTAGGGAGGTCGTAACATGGGTTTAGCAGATTTCTTTAAGAAAAAGGGAACTAGCAGCATTGCTAAGGACAGATTAAGATTAGTATTAGTCTCTGATCGTGCGAACTGTTCACCTGAAATTATGGAACAAATTAAAAATGATATCATTGCGGTGATATCAAAATATATCGAAATAGACTTAGAAGGCTTGGATATCAAGATGACTCAGACAGAATCCGAAAATAACAACGGTACG
>CAYMLE010000045.1:0-17674 GCA_964391115.1 uncultured Herbinix sp.
GGTTTATGGGTTTATGGGTTTATGGGTTTATGGGTTTATGGGTTTATGGGTTTATATATACTCCTTAATAGACTGATGATTTTTTAATTAGTCTTTTGCCACCAGTATCATAATATAAATTTATAGTTTAGAGAATGGTTCCGCCACCCACAATCTGATTTATACGTGTATCGACGTATTTTAAGCATTCTGATAAGGAGCCAATTCTAGACGGATAAAATATCCTCTGTCATGATCACATACTGGGCATTCCTTTGGTGCCGCTTTTCCCCAGTGAATATAGCCACAATTAAGGCATATCCAACCGGTTTCCACATCGGAGACATATAGTTTGTTTTCCTCTAGCAACTGAGCAAATTTGCCGAATCGATCCCCATGCGTTTTCTCAACCGCTGCAATCATATGGAAGGAAGCTGCGACCTTGTTAAATCCTTCTTCCTTTGCAATATCACCGAAACTCTTATATACAGGATCATATTCCTCATACTCATTATGCTGGGCCATCCTTAGAAGCTTTGCCACATCATCGGCTATGTCCACCGGGTATGCTCCATCCACATGAATATTTTCACCTGCCTGATCCTTTAAATGGTTATAGAATATTTCAGCATGCTCCTTTTCCTGATTAGCGGTGTATTGAAATATTGCTTCAATTACATGATGATGTTCCTTCTTCGCCTGGGAAGCTGCGAAGGTATACCGGTTTCTGGCCTGGCTTTCCCCGGCAAAGGCTCTCATCAGATTATCCTTTGTTTGACTATTCTTGAAATCAACTGCCATGATAGACCTCCTATTATATATTCCTTTAGATTATCTCCAAATGTGTTGGAATATATTACTGGTCTATCAGTAATATGTTTATTTATTAATTCGTTTCTTATATGGTTATTATACAAAGAAATAAGAATCATTCTGTGAGTGTAATCAAAAAAGCTGCATTCCATAAAAACAATTTCTAGAATACAGCTTTATTATATATTTCTTTTAATAATTAACTCCTGCTATCGATAAAAGTGCCTCATTATTAAGTATTTGTATCTCTTTATTATTCAAAGAGCGGATGACTCCATCACTCTCTAATTGACTGAATTTACGACTTATCGTCTCTCTTGCAACTCCAAGGTAATTTGCTATACCTTCCCGGCTAAGGGGCAGATGGATTATCGTTCCCATTTCTCCTTCGGTGCCATATTTGGATGCAAACTCCAGTAAAGTTTCTCCGATACGATTATCCACATTTCGGACTCCCATCGTCTGTAAGGCATTCTCCAATCTGGACATACGATTTCCTAGCTCATCAATAATTTTTACACCAATCTCAGGAAATTTGTATAGCAACTGTTGAAACTGTTGTTTCGAGAGATGGCAGGTTTTCAAGGTCTCTAGGGCTTCTACGGAATAGCCTGCATATTGATTACGAAATAGGTTCTGTTCTCCAAAAAAGTCTCCTTCGGTAAATACATACAATATTTGTTCTCGCCCATCTGAGGTTGTTTTAAAAGCCTTCGCTCTACCTTCGTGAACAATAACAATATAATCTGTCCTATCTCCCTCCATCATCATGATTTCACCCTTTTTAAACACATGATGAGTAATCATATCCGCGATCTTCTCAAGATCCTCTTTATTCAATGATGACAATATCGGCACTTTATTCATACAAAGTTTATCCGAACATCGTTCGCAATGACAACTGGTTTCCATGTTCCACCTCCTTTATTGACTAATCCGATGCGTTTAATGATTTCTATATTGCATCAAGTATATCCTATTTTATAATATGAACTCTTTAGTGTCAATCTATGAAGAGGGATTTTGATAACCATCCCACTTAAACTTTTACTAAATATATGTAAACCTGGATAGAAGCCTGGTCGCCATAGATTTCTATTATTTCACCGATCAAACGTTGCTTGCTTACACGAACCACGTCAAACATATTGGCATCTCGCATACCTTCTGCATCTGAAATCTGACCATAACAAAACCGTCAACAATATTTGCCGACGGCTTTGTTAATCCACAATATTTCACTCTAAAACACTGTTTGGTTTTATCCTATCTACAATGTTCTATCCAATTAGGTTCAAGCAGCCCAGGAAAAATGTTTATATGATAACTCCCCTCATCACGATAAGTTACATAACTCCCAGGCTGTTCTTTCCCTATATAAGTAATCCGGTCATTTTCTACAGTTAACCCCTTATATGACTCCATAAGTGGTTACACTGCACTCGGCTTCATTGCCTCCCCAGCAATGTAGCAAGAGCTACCGGTTATCCTCTTTTTTAAAATTTATTCGCTTACATTGAGATTTTTTATTGTCTCACCATTTAGAACCTTTCCTTCTACCACTACCTTCTCTATGATGGTTGCTTTGGGATTCTCAATCAAAGCAATCAATTTTCCCGCAGCACATTTGCCTAATGCCTTGGTGTTCTGCTGTAGAGTCGTAAGCTTGGGATCCAGTACCTGGGATAATAATATTCCATCATAACCAGCCACAGAGATATCCTCCGGTATTCGAAGTCCAGCCTCTTTAATTGCATTAATCCCTCCTATACAGGAAAAATCATCAGGGAAAAGGATGCAAGTCGGTCTATTCTTTAATTGAAGTAACTCTTTCGTCAAACCAGCGGTTGTTTCCGGATCGTGATAGATGCCATTTTTAACATATTCATCTGGAACCTCGATCCCCAGTTCTCCTAAAATCTTATGGTAGCTTCCGACACGATTCTGTGTAACCGAGGAATCTGCGCCGTGTATAAAAGCGATCTTTCGATGTCCCATCTCATATATATAAGTAATAAGATCACGCATACCCTTAACATTATCTGATACAATTGCTGTTCGATTATCAAAAACGTGGTCTATTGTAACGACTGGAAGTTCTCCATGAATCAATTCAATCACACCAGGATCAGAAAAATCAATACAGGCAATGATAACTCCATCCACACCACGATATTTGCTATGCTCGTAATAGGACATACTTTTCTGTCCCATATGCTTATTAATAAAGGTAATGTCATACCCATGACTTTCTACTTCAACCTTGAAGCTGTCCAGTACATTGGCGAAATACTCATGGGTCAGTCCGCTTTGCGCCTCATCAATAAAGAGTACACCGATATTATAGGTGCGATTTGTCTTTAATGCCCTGGCGGACGAATTCGGAAAATATCCCATCTCCTTCGCTGTTTTTCGAATATATTCCTTCGTACTCACAGCAATATCGCTATGATCATTTAATGCCTTACTGACCGTCGCTACCGAAACACTACACTTTACTGATATATCCCTAATTGAAACCACGATAAACTCCTTATATGTATGTATTTCTATAAAATAAAATATACTTACAAATCAACTTAATCGTTTTCTATTATTTATTCTATCTTATAATAAATCCACTTAACAAAAACGTTATACGAATTCATTATAATCTATAGTTTTATCAGTGTTTTTTGCTTGTAAACTATAACTTATTCCTAGTTCGAGGGGTTTACCTCGTATTTTTAATAATCATTGTACTAACTTTCTTTTCTTTATCTTAATCCTTTTCTATAAATAATGCAAGCTTTTATTTAAATATATAGTTATTTTTACTTAATCGTTTTCGAGAAATTTAAAACCAATATATTCATCATTTTTATAGCCCTAAACTAACTTTTTCATCATTTTTTTTGATATCTAGTATAATTTTTAGTTAATTTGACGATGGCTTTTTTTTATAAAAGGGGTAAGATAATCCTGTCACTACTATAGCAAATAAATGTAATTTAATTTTTAATTCATAAAAGGGGTGATTTGGTGGAAAGAACAATCAACAGGATTTTTGAGATTGAAGAAAAGGCCAGAGTGATAATAGACCGTACAAATAAGCAAAAAGCGAGGCTATATGATGAGTTTGAGCAGGAGCTGACTAATATGGAGAAAAAAATAGCAGAAGCAAATGCAGCAAAAATCAAGGACTACAAGACTAGGATTGACAAAGAGTTACGCGAAGAAGAGTCTATCCTAATACAAAAAAGCGATCGACAGCGAAAGGAATTGGATGAATTGTATGCGAACCAACATAATGATCTTGTAAATCAAGTGTTTGAAAGTATCATTCGTTCATAAGTCAGGGAGGTATCCATATGTTTCGTATTCTCTCATTCAATGGTATTAATACAAAAATTAAAGCAATGAGCAAAAATCTAATTAGCCAAGAGGAATACCATAAAATAGCTAATATCGATACAGTTGCCGATTTCATTGTCTTTCTAAAACAACATCCCGGTTATCATGAGATTTTCAAACAATATGACGAACACAAACTGCACCGTTTTGATGCGGAACGTTTCTTTATCTTTGGATTTTATTATGATTATACAAAGCTATTCCGCTTTGCTAACCTGGATCAAAGAAAAGATCTGGAGCTTGTTTTTCTCAGACATGAGGTAACTATTCTAAAGAATTGTATCCATATGATATATAATAAAGAAAGAACTTACGATTTATCCTTATTTCAGGATTTCTTTAATCGTCATTCTAATATAGATATAACCACCCTCTCCGCTTCTCAAAGCTTAGATGAGTTTGTAAATCAATTAAAGCATACCGAGTTTTATCCTATATTTACCAAGCTTCAGGATCAACCGGATGTAACACCCTTTGACTACGAGATGCAACTTGATATCTATTATTTTAAGAGAATCTGGAAGAGAAAGGACCGATTAGTTAAGGGCAATACCTTAAAGTCGGTAACCGAACGTTTAGGAACTGAAATTGATCTGCTAAACATTATGTGGATCTATCGTTCTAAGGTGATGTATGACTTGAGTACAGAGGATATTCTTTCTTATATTATACCTGTGAATTATCGTTTTTCTAAGGAGCAGCTACTTAAATTAATCAATGCTTCAACAACAGAAGAATTTGCTTCCTTATTAAAGAGTTCCCATTACAAGTTTGTATGGGATTCTCTGAATAATGGAACGATGGAACAGACTTATATTCAAATTCTCAATGATATATACAAGAAAACAAAAACAAAATATCCAGCTTCCATGAGTTCTGTAAACTATTATTTATTTCAAAAGGAAACTGAGATAGCTCGACTAACTACTGCTTTGGAATGTATCCGTTATGGATTGGATCCGAAGGAAAAACTTCAATATATATTACAATCATAAGTAAATGGCAACATTAAAGTATGTGCATGCAATGTTTAAATTATGAGTTTCGCAATTAGCTATATATTACAATAATAAACGGAGGTGTGACCTTTGATTGAAAAAATGAAATTTCTGAGTATCACCGGACCGAAACGGGATTTTGATCGTGTTGTAAGGGTGTATTTAGGTAAATATAGCATCCACCTTGAAAATGCATTATCCGAATTAAGTACCGTCCACGATATAAAGCCCTTTGTTGAGATCAACCCTTATAGGGAGGTCTTGACTAAGGCAGAGGAACTTACAAAGAAGCTTGATCAGACAAAGCCTCAGCCACCAAAGGATATGAAACCGGAGGAGGCTGCTGAGATTATTCACTCTACCTATGCCATGCTTGAAGAATTGAATGCTAGGAAGAAAGCTTTAAAGGAAGAAAAAAACCATTGTACAGATTTAATTCATCAGATTGAGCCCTTTCGAAACTTAGATTATGACATCCATAAAATATTGGATTTAAAATTTATCAAGTTTCGCTTTGGTAGAATTGCTCACGAACATTATAATAAGTTTTCCAAATATGTTTTTGAAAATTTGAATACTGTCTTTTTTGAATGTGATAGTGACCGGGATTATGTCTGGGGGATATACTTTGTACCACTCAACTACTCGGTAAAGATTGATGCAATTTATGCTTCTTTGCATTTTGAACGATTATTTCTTCATGATGAATATGAAGGTACACCAGAAAAAGCCTATTCCGACTTAATAAATAAGAGGAATGAGATCAATAATAAGTTGGCTGAAATATCAAAAAATATTAAAGAAAAACTTAATCAAGCATCTGATCTACTATTATCAGCCTACTATACATTGGATATATATTACCAGAACTTTGATGTCCGAAGGATGGCTGCCTGCACCAAAGAAAAAGGGAAGGATGAAATCTTCTATATTCTATGCGGATGGATTTCTGAGCAGGATGTCACTGATTTTCTATCGGATGCGGAGCAGGATCCAAACGTATATTGTATTGTAGATGATAATCTAGATACCGTGAATACGAAACCTCCGACCAAACTAAAGAATCTAAAATTATTCAAGCCTTTTGAAATGTTTGTTCGGATGTACGGTCTTCCAGCTTATCACGAGATCGATCCAACCTCTTTTGTAGCGATTACGTATTCTCTTATCTTCGGAATTATGTTCGGTGACGTAGGACAGGGCCTATGTATTGCGCTTGGTGGCTTTCTCCTCTATAAGTTTAAGAAGATGAATTTGGCTGCGATTATAGCCTTGGCAGGAGTATTTTCTACTCTCTTTGGATTCTTTTACGGAAGTGTATTCGGCTTTGAGGATTGGCTGGAACCCCTTTGGCTATCTCCCATGCATAACGTAATGACCGTACTACTTACCAGTGTCGGCTTTGGAGTCTGTCTGATTCTGTTTGCCATGGTGTTAAACATCATCAACGGAATAAAGGAAAAGAAAATCTCCAAAATTTTATTTGATACCAATGGAGTGTCCGGCCTAGTCTTTTATGGTGCTGCCATTACCTGTGTACTCTTAATTGCGACGGGAAAAACATTACCTGCTACAATCCTATTGGTTATCTTCTTTGCAGTTCCACTGCTTTTGATATTTTTACGAGAGCCCTTAACAAGACTGATTGAGAAGAAAAAACACATATTTCCAGAGCATAAAGGAATGTTCTTTGTCGAATCATTTTTCGAACTCTTTGAGATCTTATTAAGTTATGTAACAAATACCATCTCCTTTCTAAGGGTCGGAGCCTTCGCTCTGAGCCATGCGGCTATGATGGGGGTTGTTATGCTTCTAGCTGGAGCCGAAGGTGGAAATCCAAATCTTATTGCAATTATTCTAGGTAATGTTTTTGTAGCTGCCATGGAGGGATTGATTGTTGGTATTCAAGTTCTAAGGTTGGAATATTACGAGATGTTCAGCCGCTTTTATAATGGAACGGGTAAGGAATTCAAACCCTATAAAAATAACTAGATTCAAACCAGACATCGATTACAACTTTAAGGTTCGCAGTTATTAAAACAAAAAACAATTAGGAGGATTTATATATGAACACTCAAATTATTATCGTAATCGCATTAATTCTTAGTATTGTTATTCCCTTTGGTTCCTTTTTAGTCTCTAGAAAAAAAACAAAAGGAACCCTGAAAGCCACATTGGCATGCAATGCATTCTTCTTTTTCGCCACCCTAATCCTTGGAGATATTCTATTATTCTCAGGTAAGGTATCCGCGGCTGAAGTAGAAGGAGCGGTAGCCGTGGCGGCCAATGCTGTTGATGGTTGGAAATATATCGCTGCTGCTCTTGCCACTGGCCTTTCTTGTATCGGAGGTGGTATCGCTGTAGCATCTGCAGCTTCCGCTGCTCTTGGAGCCATGAGCGAGGATTCTTCCATCATGGGTAAAGCTTTGATCTTCGTTGCTCTTGCAGAAGGTATTGCTTTATATGGTTTGATCGTATCCTTCACCATCCTTGGATAAGGGGGTTATTACATGCGAATGTTTTTAATTAGTGATAACGTGGATACTTACACTGGGATGCGACTAGCCGGCGTAGAGGGAGTCGTAATTCATTCCAACAAGCATCTTAGGGAACAACTGGATACAACAATAGAGGATAAGTCCATCGGTATTATTCTTATTACCGAGAAGCTAGCAAGTCAGTACCCAGAGATTATTGATGATATCAAATTAAACCGCAAACTTCCTCTCATTATCGAGATTCCCGATCGGCATGGTACCGGACGTAAACATGATTTTATTACCTCCTATGTCAATGAAGCGATTGGACTCAAATTGTAGGTCAAAGCAAAGGAAAAATAAATCATTCCAGATAAATATGCCTTTATGGTAGTCTCACAGGTACTCTAACAAAATAGAGACATCATAATCGCAGGACGACTTTTATTGCAGCTAAGAAATGAGGATTAATATGACCATTAATGAAAAATTAGATAATTTTTATACCTCTGTCATAGACAGTGCTACGACTCAAAGCATGCAAATCATTGAAGATTATAAGGAAACTCAGCAAAAGATATATGAAGATCGTAAGGATGCTGCCCTAAAACGAGCCAGTAATACGTATCGAATTGCGATCGATCACATCCACCGTGAAAAGAACCGTCAGCTTTCCCATTCCTCTATTGAGATCAAGCGAAAGGTAATAGAACGGACCGCTGATATTACGGATCATATTTTTCAAGAGGTTGAACATAGGCTGATCGATTATATGAAAACTGACGCGTATGAGGATTTTCTGATAGCCAAGATTAAGGAAGCAAACGAATTTGCCCGGGGTGATGACATCATCATCTATATCAATCCTTCTGACGAAGATCGAATCCCTCAACTGAAGAAACTGTCTGGTGTAGATGTAACCTTAAGTAACCGAGATTTCTTTGGCGGTATGCGAGCTGTAATCCCATCGAGGACCATCTTAATCGATCATTCCTTTATTACGAAGCTAAAAGAAGCAAAAAATAATTTCAAACTGTTATAACATAAGGATACAAATTAGTACTGGCATAGCTCTCTCGAAATGCTATGGCCACGTATTCTTTATAATAGATAATTGCTGAACATTAACGTTCTTATACGAGTTCACAATTACCTATTATTTATAAAACAGAAAGGGGAATATACTCCATGACAAGTTATACAGGAACTATATATGGAATAAATGGTCCCATAGTCTATGTGTCAGGCACTCATGGCTTTAAAATGGGTGAACTGGTTCTGGTAGGTCCTCAAAACCTGGTCGGTGAAATAATCGGCTTATCCAAAGAAAGAATTACTGTACAGGTATATGAGGACACTGCAGGGTTAAAGCCAGGTGATCTTGTAACCTCTACCGGGGCTGCAATTTCTGTAACCTTGGCACCAGGAATCATTGGTAATATCTTTGATGGGATTGAGCGCCCCCTTATGGAGATTGCAAAGCAATCCGGTGCCTTTATCTCGAAAGGTGTCTCTGTCGATGCCCTTGATACCCAGAGACTATGGGATGTGCATATCACGGTTAAACCCGGTGATATACTCTATGGTGGCTCCGTCATCGCAGAAGTTCCGGAAACCGCTGCTATTCTCCATAAATCAATGGTGCCTCCCGATCTTTGTGGTACCGTTATTCAAATTGTTTCCGATGGACAATATACCATAAATGACACTCTAGTAACCATGAAAGATAAAAACGGCAATGAAATAGATTTATCCCTAACTCAGCGCTGGCCGATCCGTGTTCCTAGACCGGTTGCGAAACGATATAGCTCTGACCGCCCGCTTATCACAGGGCAACGAATTATCGACACCCTATTCCCAATCGCAAAGGGAGGTACTGCTGCTATCCCCGGTGGTTTTGGAACCGGAAAAACCATGACACAGCATCAATTAGCCAAATGGTCCGATGCAGATATTATCGTATATATTGGCTGTGGTGAGCGCGGAAATGAAATGACCGAGGTTCTGGAGGATTTTGCCAAGCTAGTGGATCCCAAAACCGGTAACCCTCTGTTAGATCGTACCACCTTAATCGCGAATACTTCTAATATGCCGGTTGCTGCACGTGAAGCCAGTATCTATACCGGGATTGCATTAGCAGAATATTATCGAGATATGGGCTATCATGTGGCCATAATGGCCGATTCCACCTCCCGTTGGGCAGAGGCTCTCCGTGAATTATCCGGCCGTTTGGAAGAGATGCCCGCAGAAGAAGGCTTCCCTGCCTACTTAGCTTCCAGACTCTCGGCCTTCTATGAGAGAGCCGGTTTTATGCAGAATATTAACGGAACGGAAGGAAGCGTCTCCATCATCGGAGCCGTTTCACCTCAGGGTGGCGATTTTTCCGAACCGGTAACACAAAATACCAAACGTTTTGTTCGCTGCTTCTGGGCCCTAGATAAGTCCCTGGCCTATGCTAGACATTTTCCAGCAATCCAATGGATGACCAGCTACAGCGAGTATATATCCGATCTTACACCCTGGTATTTAGCAAATGTCGGAGAAGATTTTATTGATTGTCGGAATCAGATATTGAATGTGCTTACCCAAGAAAGCCGACTAAACGAAATCGTAAAACTAATCGGTAGCGATGTGTTGCCTGATGATCAAAAACTGATTTTAGAAATAGCTCGCGTAATCCGTTTGGGCTTCATTCAGCAAAATGCCTACCACCCCTCAGATACCTATGTACCGATGGAAAAACAGTTAAAAATGATGCAGACTATCCTCTACTTATATTCAAAATCGAAGCAGCTAATCGACATGAGAATGCCGATGTCGTTACTACGTGAGGAGGACATCTTTGATAAGGTCATTTCTATAAAATATGATGTGGCGAATGATGAACTAAATAAATTTGAGGATTACAAAGCCATGATTGATGCATTCTACAGCCATATTATGATGAAAAATGCCTAAACAAATAACATTTCACCAATTGTATGACATTATCTAACACAGAAATGGAGGACTCTATGTCAATAGAATATTTAGGCCTTAGTGAAATAAATGGTCCCCTAATCGTCCTTGAGGGTATTCGCGATGCTTCCTTTGACGAGATCGTTGAGTTTACCGTGGAAGGGACCAAACATAAATTAGGCCGTATCGTTGAATTGTATGAAGATAAAGCAGTTATCCAAGTGTTTCAGGGTACTGAGGATATGTCTCTATACAATACCCATACGAAGCTGACCGGTCATTCCATGGAAATCACTCTGTCCGAGGATATCCTTGGTCGTGTGTTTAATGGAATCGGCCAACCGATCGATGGACTCGGCAACATAACCTCAGAGCTTCGAAGGGATGTCAATGGGATGCCACTGAATCCTTGTTCTAGAGAGTATCCTAGAAATTATATTGAAACCGGTATCTCTGCGATTGATTGTCTTACCACTTTAATTCGTGGACAGAAACTTCCGATCTTCTCTGGCAATGGCATTCCCCATGACCAGCTGGCGGCCCAGATCGTAAAGCAAGCCTCCTTAGGTGAGGATTCCGATGAAGAATTTGCTATTGTATTTGCTGCGATGGGTGTAAAACATGATGTAGCTGATTTCTTCCGCCGAACCTTTGAAGAAAGCGGAGTTAGCTCCCATGTGGTTATGTACCTGAACCTGGCCAATGATCCAGTGGTAGAACGTCTGATCACGCCAAAAGTTGCCCTCACCGCTGCAGAATACCTGGCCTTTGATAAAGGCATGCATATTCTGGTTATCCTAACCGATATGACTTCTTTTGCAGAGGCGCTGCGTGAAGTCTCCTCTTCCAAGGGCGAGATTCCAAGCCGTAAGGGTTATCCAGGCTATCTGTACAGTGAATTAGCCACCATATATGAAAGAGCTGGTATTTTAAAGGATAGCAAAGGCTCCGTAACGCAGATTCCGATTCTTACCATGCCGAATGATGATATTACCCACCCGATTCCGGACCTTACCGGCTATATTACAGAGGGACAGATCGTATTGGATCGTACCTTGCATCAACAAGGTATCTATCCCCCGATAAGTATCCTCCCCTCTCTCTCCCGACTGATGAAGGATGGTATCGGTAAGGGATATACCAGAGAAGATCACCCGAGTCTAGCAAATCAGCTTTTCTCCTCCTATGCCAGAGTAGGTGAAGCAAGAGCCCTAGCCAGCGTTATCGGTGAAGACGAATTATCTCCTACGGATAAGAAATATTTACAGTTTGGATTCGCTATGGAGAAGGAGTTTCTCTCCCAGGGCATCGAGGATGATCGCTCCATCCTTCAGACTCTAGATTTGGGTTGGAAGTTACTCTCCCTCCTGCCAAGAGAAGAATTGGATCGAGTGGATACAAAGATTTTAGATCAGTATTATATATCAGCAGACAGTCAAGGAACCATTCCAGAATAGAGGTGAACGTATGAATCCGAATTCTTTCCCTACCAAGGGGAATTTAATTCTAGCGAAGAATTCTTTAAACCTGGCGAAGCAGGGATATGAGTTGATGGATAAGAAACGAAATATCCTTATTCGGGAACTGATGGAACTGATTGAGACCGCTAGAAACATACAATCAGAAATTGATAGTACCTTTTCTGAAGCTTATCTAGCTCTGCAGAAAGCAAACATAGAGATGGGTATCCGCAATGTAGCCGATTTAAGTAGTACCATTCCCGAGGAAAACTCCATACGGATTAAGCAAAGAAGTATTATGGGCACCGAAATTCCTTTGGTTGACTTTGATAATAGCCAGACAAAGCCCACCTATGCCTTCTATCAGACAACTCTATCCCTGGATAAGGCAACACAGCATTTTAATAAGGTGAAGGAATTAACGATTCGATTGTCTATGATTGAGAATTCCGCTTATCGCTTGGCTGCCAGCATTAAGAAAACTCAAAAGAGAGCCAATGCCCTGATGAATATTACGATCCCCTATTATGATCAACTGACGAAGAGCATTCAAAACGCCCTAGAGGAAAAGGATCGTGAGGATTTTACAAGATTGAAAGTTATCAAAAATTGGAAATCAAAATAATATCTATGAAGCGAATATAATTTTTGATATGAGACATAATAAATATCGGATAAGACATTTAAACTTAGACATCAGGTGTTGCTAGTTTGATAAAGTTTACGTCTTATCCATATAGATGAAATAGAACGTTTGTAATTTAGTCTCAGAGTTACAAGCAAGGCCATGTGTATAAACTAAGATAAGAGGTGGTTGCATTGGACAGTCTAGTTCTTTCAAAAGAGGCATTAGAATTTTCTAGTCATTAACCGAGAAAACTAACCTTTGTCGAGGAAAAGTTCTTGGAGACCTAAGATCGAAGAATATTACAGGCATTAAAAACTGAATATGAGACACCAGATGGTAGGAGCAGGGATATGAAAGTATCACTGCTCCTGCTGTATACATAAATAAAATGATTGGCAAAGGGGGCTGTTGCTGGAAGACTGCGAGAAGGCCGGAGGAAGATAGGTTCCCTTCACACACCAGTACGAAGACACAGCACATAATTTATCTGCCTTTATCGGACATGAATGTCCGCTAAGTTTGGCAGACAAATTATGAACTGAATGTCTTCATAATGGTGTATTATAGGAACTTGTAATAAAATAATGCTTAACTATTTTAGTTAAGCATTATTAAAATTCTGATTTACTCTCCCGCTCTCATTTGTTTTATATCACTTCCGGTAGGGTTTTGGAATACCTGGAGTCCGAATTCATCTACTATGGAGAAGATGTGGTCGAAGATATCAGACTGGATACCTTCGTATTCTACCCAATTTGTAGTGGAGGTGAACACATAGATTTCGATTGGTAATCCGGTTTCTCCTGGAGGGAGCTGACGTACCATCTGGATCATGTTTTTATTAAGACCAGAGTAGCTTTTTAGGTAATTGGTGATATAAGCCCGGAAGGTTCCTATATTGGTCATGTGGCGACCGTTGATCAATAGCTCTGTATCTACCTGATTGGCTTTATTATATTCCTCCAACTCCTCTTCCTTCATATTAATATAATCCTTAAGGTAATGGATTCTTTTGAATTTTTCAATCATCTCTGGGGTGCAGAAGCCGATGCTGTTCACATCGATAAAGATGGATCGTTTAATTCTTCTTCCGCCATACTCCACCATCCCCCTCCAGTTACGAAAGGAATCGGATACTAGGGAATAGGCTGGGATAGAGACAATGGTTTTATCAAAATTCTGAACCATTACGGTATTTAAGGTGATGTCTACAACATCGCCATCGGCTCCATATTTATTCATCTCAATCCAATCACCAATCCGCAGCATATCATTGGAGGTCAGCTGAATACCGGCGATAAAGCCTAGGATAGAATCTTTAAAAACGAAGGAGAAAACAGCTGTCAAGGCACCAATACCACTCAGTAATATGATTGGACTCTCACCCATAAGATTCGCGATTCCGATTATCGTCAGAATAATATATATAATTATTTTAATGACTTGAAGCATGCCCTTGATTGGACGTACCTTGGAGATCGGTTTGGTTCGATAAATATCATTTATTGTATTGATTACTGCATTGAAAACAAATACTGAGGTTATGATAATATAAGTAGTTGCAAGACGACTTATGACTATCTCAATCGGGTCAAAAATCGGAGCTGAAATAGAAAAAATGATACCAGGAATAATACGAATGGTACGCTCGATTACCATATGGTCTAGAAGGATATCATCCCAGGTGTATTTATTGCTTTTGATAATCTTAGTCATAAGACGAAGAACAATTTTCTTAAGAATCATATGAATAACAAAGCATAGTAAGAGGAGAAGTATTGCTACAATACCGATGGACAGATAACCAGCAAAGGATTCCTTAATCCCGCGATCAATTAATATTTGTTCAAAAAAATTCATTTTAGTGTCAAACCCTTCTATTAAAGTATATTTTATCGGAATAATTCATAAGGTATGTTTTATTATTGAAATGTGTTGCTTTATGCTCATAGAATCACTCACTTATCGTAATATATGGTTAATTCTACTACCTAGTAGTTGTAATGTCAAATCGTGGTTATAATAGATTGCACATACAATAGCGGATTTCTATAATCAAATTTTAATGTTCATTTTTTTATATTATGTTATAATATTTCTTACACATTGCTCCTTAGTTGGAATAATGCTCTAATATTATTTGGTTTAACAATAACATATCATGAAAGAGGTGTAATTATGTGGTTCTCAAAATCACAAAATGATGTTTATAAGGAAATAGGCGTCAATCCCGTGACTGGACTATCCAAGGAGGAAGCAAAAAATCGACTGGAACAGTACGGTATGAATAAGCTAAAGGGTAAACCTAAAAAGAGTCTTATTTCCCTTTTCCTGTCGCAATTAAAGGATATGTTGATCTATGTACTCCTTGCTGCTGCTGTAATAACTTTAGTAATCGGTGAATATGCTGATGCAATCATTATTATTTTGGTTATTGTACTGAATGCTGTCATTGGTGTTGCTCAGGAATTCAAAGCTGAGAAGGCTGTAGAAGCTCTAGCTAAGATGACTACCCCAAGTTCTCTGGTTCGCCGTGACGGTGAAATTATGGAGATTAATTCAGAAGAGGTTGTTCCTGGTGATATCGTTATCCTGGATGCCGGCCGTTATGTTCCTGCAGATCTTCGACTGATTGATAGTGCTAACCTACAGATTGAAGAATCTGCCCTGACTGGTGAATCCGTTCCCAGTAGTAAGGACTCCTCTGTATTATTAGAGGATCCAAAGACTCCATTAGGTGATAAGATTAATATGGCCTTTGCTTCTACCTTAACTACTTATGGCAGAGGAGAAGGTGTTGTCGTTGCAACCGCCATGGAAACAGAAATTGGTAAAATTGCAAAAATACTTGATGAGGATAATGAAGAGATGACTCCTCTACAGAGGCGTCTAGATGAGTTAGGACGAATTCTCGGCTATCTGGCTATTGGTGTTTGTCTTTTAATCTTCGTAATTGCCCTGCTCCAGAAGCGAGACATTATGGAGATGTTCCTGACTGCCATAAGTTTGGCTGTTGCTGCTATACCAGAAGGTCTAGCCGCTATCGTTGCTATCGTTCTGGCACTTGGTGTTACCAGGATGTCTAAGATTAATGCCATTGTGAAAAAGCTTCCTGCTGTTGAAACCCTAGGATCTGTCAACATCATCTGTTCAGATAAAACTGGTACTCTTACGCAGAACAAAATGACCGTGGTAAAGCAATACACAACTGGTGGGCTCACTGACGTTAGTCAAATTGAAACAAACCTTACTGGTTCTTCTGAGGAAAGGGAGCTGATTAAATCTATGGTTCTCTGCTCTGATGCAACCTATGAGAACGGACAGGGAACTGGTGATCCAACTGAGGTTGCTTTAATTGTTCTTGGTAATAAATATAATTTAACTAGGGCCGACCTAAACTCTAAGCATAAGAGAGTTGGTGAAAATCCTTTTGATTCTGATCGAAAACTGATGTCCACTCTGAATCAAGAAGATAATGGTTATCGTGTTCATACCAAAGGTGCGATCGATAATCTCCTTCAAATCTCAACCCATGTTCAGCAGAATGGTAAATCAGTACCTCTTACCGATAAACTAAAAGCAGAATTTTTAAAGATAACCGAAGAAATGTCCGATTCCGCTCTCCGCGTTCTCGGTGTTGCTTATAAGGATACTGATCAAATCATTACATCGGATGAAATGGAGAAAGATTTGACCATTCTTGGTATTGTTGGAATGATCGATCCTCCAAGACTAGAAGTAAAAGACTCAATTGCAGAAGCAAAGAATGCCGGTATTACTCCTATTATGATTACTGGCGATCATAAAAACACTGCAGTTGCTATAGCAAAGGAACTGGGTATAGCAGAATCTTTAGAGCAAAGTCTTACCGGTACAGAGATTGATTCCATGTCTGATGAGCAATTTTCAAAGGATATTGATAAATACCGAGTATTTGCCAGAGTATCCCCTGAGCATAAAGTTAAGATTGTTCGTGCTTTTAAAGCGAAGGGTAATATCGTATCCATGACCGGTGACGGTGTTAACGATGCTCCTTCCCTGAAATATGCTGACATTGGTGTTGCTATGGGTATTACCGGTACGGATGTAGCGAAGGGTGCAAGTGATATGATCCTGACCGATGATAATTTCTCTACTATCGTAAATGCGATTGAAGAGGGAAGAAATATCTATAACAATATTAAGAAGTCCGTTATTTTCCTACTCTCCTGTAATTTAGGTGAGGTTATCGCTATCTTCCTCTCCATCCTGTTTAATTGGCCAGTTCCTCTTTTGGCTACCCAGCTTCTCTGGATCAATCTGATTACAGACTCGCTACCCGCAATTTCTCTTGGTGTAGATCCTGGTGATCACGATGTTATGAAACACAAACCGAGAAATCCGAAAGAAAGCTTCTTTGCGCGAGGTGCAGGAGCTAGAGCACTGATCGGCGGAACCTTAATTGGTATCTTAACACTAGCCGCTTTCTACTATGGCTTATGGGAGCATTTGCAATTTGATATTAGTTTCACTGGAATGCGTAATATTATAGATCACCCTAATTATGAAGAAGCATTAGCCTATGCAAGAACTATGGCCTTTGTAGTATTGGCTGCCTCCCAGCTCTTCTACTCTCTGTCCATGAGGCATACCACCAAGTCCATCTTCCAGGTTGGTTTATTTTCAAACCGATACTTAGTCGGCGCTATTATCGTTGGCTTGTTCCTACAGCTGTTAGTTATCTCTGTACCTTTTCTTGCGAATGCCTTTGGTGTTCACAATTTAAGTCTAGCTGATTGGGGTCTGGTATTTGGCTTTGCCTTGATTCCTCTAATAGTTAATGAAATTATTAAAACCTTTATGAGAGCAGCGGAAAAGAATAAGGATATTGAGTTCTAGTTATGTAGTTATAACCAATCTTTATTCTGACATTATATTTAAACAACTTTATAACAGTGCTATATAATAGAAAGAGGTAGATACGTTTGT
>CAYMLE010000046.1:0-9145 GCA_964391115.1 uncultured Herbinix sp.
TGTTCACTATGTATCAAGCTATGATATTGTTTATGAAAGGACTTGGCATGAGATTAGATAAGTTTTTAAAGGTTTCGAGATTAATCAAACGACGAACAGTAGCGAATGAAGCTTGTGATGCTGGTAGGGTAATGGTGAACGGTAAAACAGCAAAAGCATCCGCAGATGTTAAGGTTGGAGATATTATTGAGATTGGTTTTGGGACTAAGGCAGTTAAGGTTGAGGTCCTGGATGTGCAGGAAACGGTAAAAAAAGATGAAGCCAAAGAATTACTTAAATATCTATAACCGTCATGAAGTAGAAAGTCTTCTCATATATTTATAAAGGTAAGTCCTAAGGATTTGTAAGGGCATACCTTTTCATAAATATAGAGGAGGCTTTTTTCATGGAAGAAAAACAACAGAATCTGAAGGGTCATAAGTTAAATATTAATGCAAGAAAGACAGCAACGATAACTGGAGTTAATGATGTACTTTCTTTTGACGCAGGTGAAGTTTTGCTTCAGACGGAGCAGGGTATCCTTATGATCCGAGGACAAGAGCTCCATGTTAACCGTCTAACCCTGGAAAAGGGAGAGGTAGATATTGATGGTAAGATTGACAGCTTAACATATTCAGATGCCGGTAGTTATAGTAAGTCGGGAGAATCCTTATTCGGCAGGCTGTTTAAATAGGAGGCCTGTATGAACGAAGCAATCACGATTGAACTGCAATTTTTTCTTATCTCAATTCTCTGGGGAGCTATTATTTTAGTCATTTATGATCTCCTAAGGATATTACGGAGATTGATACCACATAACAGCCTATTTATAGCGCTGGAGGACCTTATCTTCTGGGTACTTGCCAGTGTATTTATCTTTGCCATGATTTATACGATGAATAATGGAACAATCCGGGGCTTCTCTGTTATGGGAATGGGAATAGGAATGATCCTATATCATTACATTTTTAGTGAGCTATTGGTTAAGTGGATTTCAAAGGCTCTGCTATTATTAATGCGCCCGTTTAAGATGTTTCTGGGACAGCTTAAGAGAGTGCTTCGCTTTTTATTGTCTAAGACAAAAAAGGTTGCTCGTTATTTCGATAGACGATTGAAAAAGATAACAAAATCGGTTAAAATGATCATGAACAATCATAAGTCCAAGGTAACCGAGAAACATAGACTTCGTAAAGAAGCAGCAAAGGAAAGAGCTGTGGTACGTAGTCAGAAGAGGGAGCTAAAACGAAGCAATCGCAAAAGGTCAACGAAACGTATGAGGGATATGGACAAAGATAGAGCCCAAAAGGAGGCAGCTCTAGTGACGACTCCAAGTATAATCGGCGAAAAGTCTGCAAAGGGCTATCATTCCAATAGAGTACTTAGATCGGGAAGTATTCCGGTTAGAAAGAAATAAAGGTTAGATATATAAAAAATTAGAGTAGTTGATTTCAGTGGGATACAGTTAATAGGAGATGGCGGTATGAGGAGAAAAAAGAGTAGGACAGGCATTGGCATTATAGCATTTGTAGTTCTTAGTATTTGTGGTATCGTCGCATTTGGGAAGAACGCCTTGGATAATCGTAAAGAATACCTAGAAGGTAAGGACAATATTCTTAACTCTCAGCTTCAGGAAGAAGAAGAGCGCGGCATCAAGTTGAAAAACCGGGAGGCTTATGTTCAGACGAAAAAGTACATTGAAGAGATCGCTCGGGAGAAGCTCGGGCTTGTATATGATTATGATATACTTTTTAGAAAAGAAGAATAATTTTACCATTGACAAGTAATAGGAAAGCAGATATAATGAGGTTCGTGACTTTGGCGAAGTAGCTCAGTTGGCGAGAGCATGCGGTTCATACCCGCAGTGTCGGCGGTTCAAATCCGTCCTTCGCTATTTTTTTGTGCCATGGTTTGGCGCTGTTAATAAAAGTACAGGCCCTTGAAATGTATGTTAGATCGGATATGAATGTCCGTCTTAAGCATATATTTCAGGGGTCTGTTTTTGTTGTATGGCTTATATGTTTTAGCGTTTTTTAGGGTTCTAGATAGCTTCTTAGTAGTATTCGATGAGGATGATTTGGTCTTCATATTGAGGCAAATGATGAGTTCCAGGAGGAGAAGAAGAGAGGTTGTTTAGATGATTTTCAAGATATAGGTTATAATTTTCTGAATTTCAGATTTAGTTTATATTAATATAAAATTATTAACATCTTAAACAAGATGAGGTGCCTTTATTCGATTTTTTCGACTTTTCTATGGAATTCTTGTCATAAAGTTTTTAGAAAGTAAGGATTTCTTTTGACAAAGATTTTATATTGCTCTGCATATAATGACAGGACGAGCATTGCTAATGATTGGTTGCAAAAAAAAGGAGCGGTACAAAATGAATTTTATAAGAAAAAGATCTATATTAATTTGCTTGATTGGGTTTGTCATAGCCAGGGCGGTATTTTTTCAGATGAATCCGCTGGCGATCGGATATTTTACTGCAGCATATTTGGAGGGAACGGGTGTTGGACTGCTTTTTCTAGCGATGATCGGTGGAATCAATAGTGCCTTGCCATTTACCGCTGCGCTTAAGTATATCCTAACGATAGTGGTAGCCTTGGTGATATTCGAAACCCCAGTCATTAAGAAGAGGGATAATATAAAGCATATTCTCTATGCGGTTCCACCGGTCAGCTTATTAATATTCTCTCTGATCGAAACAGCAGCGACAGGCTGGGATGCAGATTATGTGGCACTGTCCGCATTGGAGGCAGTAATTGCTTATGTATCGGCTCATATCTTTAGTAAAGGAGCGGACTATCTACTTCATGAATCCAAGGGTTATAAAATGACCAACGAACAGATGCTGAGTTTGGCTTTCGCCGTAGCAGTATTTATCTATGCTGTTCCGGAGTTCGGTAATAATAATATAGCAGTAGTAGAAACAGCAGTTTATTTTATTATTCTCTACTTTACTTATAAATATGGTGTAGGCCAGGGAACAGTGGCTGGCGCTGTGACTGGATTTGCGATGAGCCTTCGGGGCGATCCGATTTCAGAGCTTGGTTTACTTACCCTTATGGGAATTATACCGGCAGCCTTTCGGGAGATGGGACGAATTCCAACAGCAGTAATATATGCAATAACGGCTGCTATGGGTGGATTAATCTTTGAGGATATGGCGCTATCAATTCAGGAAATAGGGGCCTTGGCCTCAGCAATATTGATATTCGTGCTAATGCCCCGCAGCCTAATCTATCGAGTGGATAGTGACCAGTTAAAGGGTGGAAGAGAGCTTCTAGCCACCCAAAACCTGAAGAAGATTGCTAATACCAGAATGAAGATCTTCTCTGAATCCTTTTTGAAACTTTCCAAAACCCTAGAAGATATCACAGAGAATCAGGTAAAATTAAAAAAGCAGGATATTAACTATATATTTGAGGATATTTCGGAAAAGCTATGCAAAGAATGTATAAAATGCAGCTATTGCTGGGAACAGAACTTTCAAGAGACGTATCATTCAGCCTGTAAGATGTTTGATGTGGCTGAAAAAAATGGTTTTATTCAAAAAGAGGATATTCCAGAACCATTTCTTGATAGCTGTATCTGTGCAGACCAATTTCTTATGGAAACAAATAAGGGGTTTGAAATTGCCAAACTAAACCATATATGGAGCAACCGTATGGCTGAAAGCCGCGAGGTAATTGCTGATCAGCTGAAGGAGGTATCTTCGGTGATTCAAAATATCACTGGAGACATCTATGGAGCCGCTCAGACCCTTCGACTAGAGGAGGACCTGATCGAACGTAGATTACGGGAAAAGCATATATCGGTAAAAAATGTAGCAATTATTGAACGAAATGATAAGCGGAAGGAAATCTATTTAAATGCTGCAGCTTCTCGAGGTCACTGTGTGACGGCCAAGGAAACCGCTGTTTTAATTGGGGAAGCTCTGGGCTTGAAGATTAGAGTATCAGAAGCATCAAAAACTGTATTATCTAGGGGATTTGAAAATTATATTTTTGTTGAGGATACCAAATTTAAGATATTGACCGGAGTGGCCAGGTCCATGAAGGATAACGTATCCGGTGATAATTTTTCGCTATTAAAACTGGAAACAGGTGAATATCTGATTGCTTTAGCAGACGGTATGGGTACCGGAAAGGAAGCAGGAGATGAGAGTGAGACGGTATTGTCCCTACTGGAGCAATTGATTGAAGCTGGCTTTAAGACAGAAACTGCTGTGAAGCTAATCAATTCCAGTTTGGTATTAAAAGCAGATAAACAGACCTTCTCTACCTTGGATTTGGGCTTAATTAATTTATTTACGGGTATGTGTGAATTCACGAAGATTGGGGCAGCCTCTGCCTTTATAAAGAGAGATAATTGGGTTGAAACCATTAGTTCCACGACCTTACCAATCGGGATGTTTGGGAATGTAGACTATGATTCTGTTACAAAGAAGTTATACGAAGGGGATATAGTCATAATGCTAACCGATGGGATTCTAGACAGCATTCCTGAGGAGGATAAGGAGGCTTATATGGAGAAGTTTATTGCAGGAATAAAGAGTACGAATACACAGGAGATTTCCAATCAGATTCTAAATCATGCTCTGGAACAGACAAAGTTTATACCGGTAGACGATATGACTGTAATAGCAACGGGAATATGGTTAAAATAAAAAGGAATGCTTATTGAAATTTTGCATGGAATGGATTATGATGGTATAAATATCGCACCAGAACCAAAAACCATAAAAACGTTTATGTTAGGAAAATAATATGCTACAAGAGGTATCAAGCTATATTAAATCGAATTATTTGATAGAGGCAGGAGACAGAATTGTCATCGGGGTATCGGGTGGCGCTGATTCGATCTGCCTCTTGCATGTTCTTTATGAACTGTATTATCATAAGGGTGTTGAATTATTCGTTGTGCATATCAACCATGGAATTCGGGGAGCGGAAGCGGATCGGGACGAGGAGTTCGTAAAACAGCTTTCGGAGTCTCTGGGCCTGTTATTCTTTCCTTTCAGCTATGATATAAGAACGATTGCGACGGAGGAAGGTCTATCGGAGGAGGAAGCTGGTAGAGTGGTCAGGTACCGCTCTTTTCTAGAGATATGTGACCGCCATAGGTGTAATAAGATAGCAATTGCACATAATAAAAACGATAATGCCGAAACCGTTCTCTTCCATCTGTTTCGCGGTAGTGGAATTAGAGGGCTGTCAGGGATTCGTCCAACCCGTAGAGTGGAAACAGAAGCAGGAGGAGAAGTAACAATTATACGCCCTCTGCTATTAGTGGAAAGAGATCAGATTGAAGCATTTCTGAACGTACGAAAGCTTTCTTATTGCATAGATCAAACAAATCTGCAAGAGGATTACAGTAGAAATAAGCTTCGTAATCGGGTTCTCACTTATGTGACGAGGGAGATCAATACCAATGCTGTAAATCACATCGCTGAGGCAGCAGATAGGCTTTCGGAAGTAGATCGTTATATTGAGAAGCAGGTAGAAGACCGTTTTCAAGTCCTAGTAAGACATAAGGATGGAATATACCGCTTAATGATCGATGCCTTTGAGAAGGAGGATATCGTCCTTCGAAAGGGAATACTCTATAAGATAATGGAGAAGCTGGCGGGCAGTCGGAAGAACATAGAAACCAAGCATGTAGAGGAGATTCTGTCCTTAACATCAAAACAGGTGGGAAAACAGGTATCCTTACCCTATGGTATAGTAGCGATTCGCGATTATCAGGGGCTGGCTCTTCGAATCAAGGATATGGAAGAAGAGGAGAACCTGAGGACTTTTGATGAGAAAAAGCTCGTTATTCCGGGGCTTACGCTTCTATCGGAATTCGGAAAAACGATCAGGACGGAGATCTTATCGAATGATGGTGGGATAATTTTTCCTAAAAATAGTTGTACGAAGTGGATTGATTATGATAAAATAGAGAATGCTCTTACCGTCAGGACTAGGAAGGAAGGGGATTTCCTTCAGATTAATAGCCAGGGTGGTACGAAAAAGCTTAAGAATTATTTTATAGATTCAAAAACACCTGTAAAAGAACGGGATAAAACATTGTTGATTGCAGATGGTGATCATATCATATGGATTCCGACGGATGGGCGTATGAGTGAAAAATATAAAATAAGTACACAAACAAAAAACATACTAGAGTTAAAAATTTTTGACGTGGAGGAAAAAAAGAATGTCAGATAACATAAGAGTATTAATACCTGAGGAGCAGGTTGATCTAAGAATCAGGGAATTGGCTGAGCAGATTAGCAAAGACTATGAGGGAAGAAGTGTACATCTCATATGTATCTTAAAAGGCAGTATCTTTTTTAGTTGCGATCTGGCAAAAAGATTAACGGTTCCAGTTACTCTGGACTTTATGTCAGTATCCAGCTATGGCGATGAAACAGTAAGTTCTGGAAGAGTACGCATTGTGAAGGATTTGGATGAATCCATACAGGGTAAGGATGTTCTTATCGTAGAGGACATTATTGATTCTGGTAGAACTCTAGCTCATTTGATGGATTTGCTGGGAACCAGGGCGCCAAGGAGTTTGAATATCTGTTCGCTACTGGATAAGCCGGAGCGGAGGGTAACAGAGGTTACGGTGAAATATGTCGGTTTTGAAATTCCAGATGAATTTGTTGTAGGTTATGGTCTTGATTATCAGCAAAGACTTAGAAATTTGCCCTATGTTGGTGTTATTGAGTAAAGGGCTTTCATATATCTAGTTTATAGAAATTTATAAAAAAAAGGAGGGTGTTTGGTGAGGAGACAGATGAAAGGCTATGGCTTTTACCTGATCATTATTGGAATATTATTAATGACTTTTTTTGTATCCGATAATATTGAGAATAGTAGTAATGATAAATATACGAAGCTTCGTTTTGAGGAGGATCTTAATAAGGGCAGGATAAAAACCATAGAGATATTTCAGAATGAAGAGCCCCATACGGGTGAGATAAAGATTACATTTACCGATGGTGCAAATAGTATACGATTTTATGTGGCTGATGTAACAGCGATTGAAGCGTTGGCTGATGAGGCTGGGCAGGAGTATGTCATGCATGATATATCCAAGCCGAATTGGTTTTTAACTACTGTTTTACCTTATATTTTGATCTTTGTTGTAGTTATTGTCTTATTTTCCTTTCTGTCGAACCAGTCTTCTGTTGGAGGCGGTAACAGTAAGGTTATGAACTTTGGTAAAAGTAGAGCAAAGATGACAACGGAAGAGAATAAAACAACAACATTTAAGAATGTTGCCGGATTGGATGAAGAAAAAGAGGAGCTTAAGGAAATTGTGGATTTCCTCAAATCCCCCAAGAAATACATTCAGGTTGGAGCTAGAATTCCTAAGGGAGTTCTGCTGGTGGGCCCTCCGGGAACCGGTAAAACCCTACTCGCTAAAGCGGTGGCAGGAGAAGCTGGAGTACCCTTTTTCTCAATCTCAGGGTCTGATTTTGTAGAAATGTTTGTTGGTGTTGGTGCATCTAGAGTAAGAGATCTGTTTGAGGATGCCAAGAAGAATTCACCTTGTATTGTCTTTATAGATGAGATCGATGCCGTGGCAAGACGTAGAGGTACCGGTATGGGTGGAGGTCACGATGAGAGAGAACAGACCTTAAACCAGCTGCTGGTGGAAATGGATGGTTTCGGCGTTAATGAAGGAATCATCGTTATGTCTGCAACCAATCGAGTTGATATATTGGATCCTGCGATTCTTCGCCCAGGCCGATTTGACCGTAAGGTAACGGTTGGCCGTCCGGACGTAAAGGGTAGGGAGGAGATACTTCAAGTCCATTCCAAGGGAAAACCTCTTGGTGATGATGTTGATTTGAAGCAGGTAGCCCAAACCACAGCCGGCTTTACTGGTGCGGATCTGGAAAACCTGATGAACGAATCTGCTATTGGTGCAGCCAGAGACAACAGAGGCTTCATTAACGGTGAGGATATCAAACGAGCATTTATTAAGGTTGGTATCGGTACTGAGAAGAAGAGTAAGATAATTACGGATAACGAAAAGAAGATAACTGCGTATCATGAAGCGGGTCATGCGCTCTTATTTCATATACTCCCTGATATGGGACCGGTTTATACGGTTTCTATCATTCCAACTGGAAATGGAGCGGCTGGTTTTACCATGCCACTTCCTGAAAAGGATGAGATGTTCCATACCAAGAGCAGAATGAGGCAGGAGATTATCGTTGATCTGGGTGGCCGGGCTGCAGAGGAATTGGTACTAGATGACATCACCACTGGTGCATCACAGGATATTAAGGTTGCAACAAAGACAGCAAGAGCTATGATTACTCGATATGGTTTTTCCGATACCATTGGTATGGTTAATTATGATACCGATGATAACGAGGTATTTATAGGTAGAGATTTGGCTCATACTAGAAGCTACAGTGAGAATATAGCAAACAAAATAGATGAAGAGGTTAAATCCATCATTGATGAATGCTACAATGAGGCAAAACGTATTCTGGTTGAGAATAAAGACAAACTTGAGGCATGTGCCGACCTATTAATTCAAAGAGAGCGGATTAGTAGAGAAGAGTTTGAAGCACTGTTCGATGTTAACTAGCTAAAGTGAATAGATTTTAGCTGATTAATTCGTGATATGATGCAAAGCCAGGGGTGAAACGTAAGAGATATACGCAATAACATGTGAAAAATGACGAAAAATAGGCGAAAAATCTGTAATATTTATGCACACTTATTTTTATTACCATGTTATAATATATCTCGTAAACCCCAATACATTATAAAGTTTTTGCTACACCCCCATAAGTAACAAAAATACCTTCTCCAAAAAAGGACAGTCGAAACTGTCCTTTTTTACGTTGAAAATACAATTCATGTACTTTGTGCCATTTGCCAAAGTGAGATATATTCTCAAATCGAAGTGAGCATAATGTATTAAGAAGCAAATGTTTAGACTTTTGAAAGGAACGACGGATATGCTTCTTCTTTATAATTTGTTTTTACAATATTCACTTCTTTTTATGATTGGTGGGTTCGCTTATGGGGGAATTGAGATTTTATTTCGTGGATACTCTCATATATCTATGTTTATAGCGGGGGGTATTTGCTTTATCCTGATAGGGCTTTTAAATGAAGTGAAGGATTGGAATCTATCACTGATTCGCCAG
>CAYMLE010000046.1:9155-17484 GCA_964391115.1 uncultured Herbinix sp.
GGCATTATATCCCTAGTGGTATTCGTTACAGGCCTAATCGTCAATGTGTGGTTGATGCAGGGGGTATGGGACTACTCGGAAATGCCCTATAATATTTTGGGACAGATTTGCCCTACCTTTACCATCATATGGTTCTTTTTATCGCCTCTAGGAATTTTATTGGATGATTATCTCCGTTATTATATTATAAAGGAGGAAAAGCCCCGATATCGAGTATTCAATAATAGACTGGGTGCAAAATAAGGCATTATTCTTGAAATATATGATGAAATGATTGTAAGATGATCTAAGGCTTGGTAGCTAATGATATCATACACAAAGTGTGTACGAAAGATCACAACCTACCAAGCCTCATATTTAATAGCTTTATGCTTGTTACATATTATTATTTAGATGCTTGAAGTTTTAATCAATAAAAAGAGGTAAAACATACATTCATTTTTAAGCACCTTATTATTTAAAGGATAGATTTTTCTATAGTATAAGAGATCTAAGGCAAGAGGATACAATACTTGTCCAATAAATCTACCGGATGATAGGAAAGCTTTGAGGTTCGTAACCCCTCATCTCCAACATCCTCCTCGCGGTTAATGTACTTGACCTCGTCAGTAACGTTGTGCTTAGCAAATTCCCTAACAATCATCTGATAGGAGCCGTGATATTCGCGATTCGCTTTTTCGATATGACAATATAGGGTATCCTGAATTACTTCCCCTATGGACATGGCAACGATTTGGTCTTCTACTTCAATAAATCCTCCGGAGAGATTGAACTGTTCCAGATAGGGCAGAAGCTCTAGAGAGCGGTTTAGCTCCTCCTTAGCCAACGCATCATCTTTACTGTACTTCAATTGATATTCCGTTAGAAAGTCAACGATACGAGGTAGATTGTCCTTGGTGATTTTATGATATTGATAATCCGCATACAACTTCTTAAACTTATTAATGTGATTTCTCTGACCACTAAAACGTCGGCCAGCCATCTCAGCGAGATCCACAGAATGATATATATAATCCGCCCAATCACGGCTCGGTTGGCCGGGAATGGTACCACCGTATTGATCCACGAGAATGGGGACTGCTTCAACCGGTACGGTACAGAACCATAAAGGAAGGTCCTGTTCCTTACAATATTCCTTCAAGGCATTCATAGCCTTATCAAGAGAACCGCTACCTACAGGAAAAGTAAACGTAGTTCGTTTCAGGAATTGAACTTTATAGAAAATCATATTATCATAAATGCAGAACTGAGTCTGATAAAAGTCTCGCCACATATACATGGCTCCAATGGTATAATCTGAGGTACGACTGATTTTATATTTAAAATACTCAGCGGTCCTCATTATATTTCCAGCATGAATGGGTTCAAAGGTTAACATAATTTCCTCCTGGTGTAAATTTCATTCTTCACTATAACATAGAATAAACCTTCTGTCCATTATCGAAACATACACAGAAACAGTAAAATTGGACTTTTTGATTTACAGGCTTTATAGTGTTTTCGTTTGTAGAGATTATTATTTGATACTTCTACTTGTGCTATCCGAAAGTTAAAAATATAATATACATAAGGCAAAACATTAGCATGGATTTATCTTAGAAAAGAGGGAAACATGAAGATATTGTTGGTTGCGATAAACGCAAAGTATATACATTCTAATTTGGCAGTTTATAGTCTAAGGGCTTATGCTGATAAATACAGGGACAAGATAAACATTGTGGAATATACGATTAACCATTATGACGAAGATATCCTGCGAGGGATCTACCAGGAGCAGGCGGACGTCATCGCTTTTTCCTGTTATATTTGGAATATTAGTCTCATAACTAGGATCGCCGCTGAGATTAAGCAGGTACAGCCACAGGCGAAAATATGGTTTGGAGGACCTGAGGTAAGCTATGACCCTGCAGAATGTCTTAAAATGAATGCGGCGGTTGATGGTATTGTCGTTGGAGAAGGAGAAGAGACCTTCTATGAATTGGCGGGGCACTATTTGGACCAGAGGATAATGTTAGAGGATATGAAAGGGATAGCCATTCAAAAGGATGGAGTCATTACCGTTACCCCTACGCGGGAGCCAATTAATATGGATACGATTCCCTTTCCTTATGAGGATATGGAGGTATTTAAAAATAAAATAATCTATTACGAGAGCAGTAGAGGCTGTCCGTATTCCTGTAGCTATTGCCTATCCTCGACGACCCATGGGGTAAGATTTCGGAGTATGGAGTTAGTGAAGAAAGAGCTAAAAGTATTACTGGATTATTCGGTTCCCCAGGTCAAATTTGTTGACAGAACCTTTAATTGTAATCGAAGACATACCATAGAGCTGTGGCAGTTTATTAAGGAGTATGATAATGGAATAACAAATTTCCATTTTGAGATAACAGCGGATATTCTAAACGAAGAGGAGTTAGCCTTGTTGGAAACACTACGGCCAGGGCAGGTCCAACTGGAGATAGGTGTTCAATCAACGAATCCTCCTACGATACAGGCAATCCAGAGAAATGTGGATTTTTCTAAATTAACGAAGATGGTAACAAGAATACAAAAGGGAAATAACATACATCAGCACCTGGACCTCATCGCGGGCCTTCCACATGAAGATTTTAATGCCTTTTCGAACTCCTTTGATGATGTATATCGGCTAAAGCCGGATCAGCTCCAGTTAGGATTTTTGAAGGTACTCAAGGGATCCTCTATGGAGCATGATAGCGTGAAATACGGAATTGTCTACCGAAAGACACCGCCCTACGAGGTGCTGTCCACGGCCGTCTTAAGCTTTGGCGAACTCCTTAAGTTAAAAGGGGTTTGTGAAATGGTTGAAGTATATTATAATAGTGGCCAATTCACCCATGCTCTAAGCTATTTAGAGCACTATTTTGAATCACCCTTTCGGTTATATTTTCAGCTTGCTGAGTATTACAGGATCAATGGCTGGGATCAGATTGCTCATTCCAGACTAAGAAGGTATGAAATACTACTAGATTTTTATAAGGATATGATGTTACAATTAAATACACAAAAGATTCAGGATATGAATATTCCAAAGAGAGAAGAAGGAAGCTTGCAGTCCTCCCATGAGAAAGAAGAAGCTTTAAAATTGTTTGGAGAAATCCTTATCTTCGATATGTGTCTGAGGGAAGGGCTTAAAAACAGACCTGCCTTCGCCCCAGAAGTTCCAGATTATCGGAAACTCCATGAGCTTAAGCTTACCTATGGCAAAGGAAAGGGCCAGGTTTATATAGAACATTTTAACTTTGACATCCTGGTAGCTTCGAGGATGCATCAGGTTATTCCTAAGGATCAATACCTTATATTTGATTACAGTAGGCGAGATCCGATTAGTAATTCGGCGGTATGGCAGGGGTTATAATTTTTATTAGAAAGGGGGAGAAGCCATGGCGAAGATTCGATTAACGAAGAAAGAAAAAGAAAGAATAGAGACAATACTTCAGAAACTGGACGAAGTTTATGGAACGGATTACCGATGCTTTCTAAACTATGATACTCCCTGGCAGCTGTTATTTGCCACGATTTTAAGTGCTCAGTGCACCGATGAAAGAGTTAATATAGTAACCGCGAAGTTGTTTCAAAAATATCGTAGCCTTGAGGACTTTGCCAATGCAGATATTAGAGAGATGGAGAAAGATATTCACTCAACAGGCTTTTATCATAATAAGGCTAAGAATATCATAGAATGTGCGAGAAAGTTGATACTGGAGTTTGGTAGTGAAGTTCCCAGAGATATCGATGAGCTAACCAGCCTTCCAGGTGTTGGAAGAAAAACAGCTAACGTTATCCGGGGTAATATCTACAATGACCAAAGTATCGTAGTTGATACTCATGTTAAGAGGATATCCAACCGTTTGGGATTAACCACGGAACAGGACCCGGTTAAGATAGAATATGATCTGATGAGGATACTGCCTGAAGAACATTGGATATTATATAATATTCAGATTATAACTCTGGGACGAACCATTTGTACGGCCAGGAGTCCAAAGTGCATGGAATGCTTTTTGAATCCGTATTGTAGATATGCAACCAATGGAGAAGCAAATGCGTCTAAGAATAAGAAGGCCAAAAAAGACGAAAAAACGAATGAAAAATTGCTTGATTGATGATATAGAATAGAATACAATGTAAAAGCATGGACATAATAATTATTCAGGAATGCTTGAATTCACATAGCTCCTCGATTAATTTATCGCTCCCAAGCATTTTAGTTAGAGGAATTATTTCAAGTAGAGAATCAAGCTTATCCGGGGTCTTCAGATCCATAAATAGTTGAGCTAGAAGCCGATAAGTGTTCTTTACTTCAGTATGACACTGTACAGCATATTCCAGTACAGCCAGGGCTTCCTTAGAATGACCGTTAGAATATAGGCGTTCACCCCATTTCTGTAGGGTGCTGACTAAAATCATATAATTGTTATCGGCATCAGAAAGTTGTCTCAGATTAGAAGGTCCATACGTTAGCTTTAAATCGGTATTCGTCATGCCGGTCAAGTTTAAGATTCTTTTCTTAGATAATTCCACGATGGTATCTCGGTAGGAATTAATCGTTAGATCTTCAGAAACATTCAGTGGAAGCTGATCCAAGGGAATGGTGATATAGTCCAAAGTGGAGATATCTACCGGGCGTACATGATTTGCCTGGGCCTCCTTGTTCCAGAGTTCCTCGCTGCCTTTTTTTGATAAACGACTATTTTTCCTGATTTCATATTGTAGCCAAATACTAAAGACAATAAGAAATCCAAAACTAATAAACATTTGCATAATATCAACAACCTTTCATAAATCCTATAGAAAGAGGTGAAAACATGAATTTTCATAGTAATAAAACAAAGAGAATCATCTCAATTATGATAGCGATTCTTTTGGTACTGGCCATGGTAGTACCTACAGCACTGAGCTTTATCTATTAATTAATATACATAGGAGAAGTTCAAAAGTCAACAAGAGGAATATGCATGCTGTTTGAGTGAGAAGGGTTAATATATTCTTGTATAATCTTACATTTGTGATACAATAGGAGAAAGTTACCTTTCGACTTAATTTAACAGACACAGAGGGCAATCTTAGCTTACAGTAAAGGAGGATGAATAATGAGCAGGAATAAAGCATATTTATCCGCAGTAACATTTGTATTATTTTTTCTAGCCCTACTTAATGTTTCCTATGCATCTGCAGAGGAGACTACAAGCAGAATTACAAAGGGCGTTTTTATCGATGAGGTGGAGGTCAGTGACATGACCGTAGAGGAAGCCGAAGCAGCAGTAGAAGATTTTGTAGAGAAGCTCCAAGGCAAGCAAATAGCAATTCTAGTTGGAGAGGAAACTCTGTTTACGACCCTTGGTGATCTGGGTTATAATTATGAGCCCAATCAATACATTCAACAAGCTTTGAACCTGGGGACCTCGGGAAATCTTATTAAAAGGTATAAGGACCTTAAGGATATTGAGCAGGGGAGTGTTGTTTATCCTCTCAGCTATACGATAGATGAGACGAAGTTAACGGAGTTAATTGAGACTAAGGTAAGTGCCTTTAATATTAAACCGGTCAACGCTACCGTAACTCGGAAGAATGGAAAGTTTATTTATACGGATCATATCATGGGTAGTAAGGTGGAAGTCTCACAGACGGTAGCCAAGATTATGGATATCATATTTAATAACTGGAACCGTATGGATGTTGTAGTAGATGCGGTTATGGTGGAGGATTTGCCACTCTATACCAGGGATGTTGTAGAGAAGACGAATACAATTCTGGGCTCTTTCGCTACAGAATATACTAGCTCTGCCGAGGGGCGAGCAGCGAACCTCTCCAATGGTGCAAGATTAATAAATAATACCGTTCTTTATCCAGGTGAAACCTTCTCTGCATATGAGTATCTTACTCCATTTACGGTGCAAAACGGGTATTATCAAGCAGGAGCCTACTCCCAGGGTAAGGTAATTGATAGCATCGGCGGAGGTGCTTGCCAGGTTACTACTACTCTTTACAATGCGGCTCTGAAGTCTGAGCTTGAGATTGTTGAGAGACAGGCACATTCAATGACAATCAGCTATGTAGATCTTTCAAAAGATGCAGCAATTGCAGGAACCTATAAGGATTTGAAATTTAAGAATAATACGGATGCTCCAATTCTAATTGAAGCAGTAACCAAGGATCGTCGAATCACCTTCAATATCTGGGGATATGAATCCAGAGATACAGAAAATCGTAGAGTGGAATATAAAACGGTAGTATTAAGTGAAACACCTGCTCCGGCAGACGTTGTTACCAAGGATCCTACCAAGCCCATCACGTATCGTAAGGTTACCCAGTCTGCACATACAGGATATAAGTCTGAGCTTTATAAGATCGTATATGAAAATGATGTAGAGGTAAGCAGAGAACTGGTTAATAAGAGCAACTATGCTGCAGCACCTCGTTATGTGACCATTGGTACAAAGGTGGAAGAAAAGCCTGTAGAGAAACCAGAAGATCCTAAGAACGAGAATAAAATTCCAGAAGAAACAACGGAGACGACTCCGAAC
Organism: uncultured Herbinix sp.; assembly: GCA_964391115.1. Classification (GTDB taxonomy): domain Bacteria; phylum Bacillota; class Clostridia; order Lachnospirales; family Lachnospiraceae; genus Mobilitalea. The sequence continues at coordinate 15,701 of CAYMLE010000046.1, forward strand.
GTTCCAGATACCAATCCGACGAATGAGAATGAAGAGGATTCATTAGAAAGTCAGGCATCAACGAATCAGAACAGAACGAATCCGGAAGGACAATTACAGGGAGACTTTTATTGGGATCCGGCATGGGATGAAGAAGATAGCATTGACTAATACGTAGTAATGGAGAAGTTTGATGAACCTTGGAAAAATACCAGAAACAGTCCTTAATAGGTCTGTATTAAGTCTAATAAAGCATCGAAGAGAAGAAGTGCTAGTAGGGCCTGCCATAGGTGAGGATTGTAGTGTACTTGCCATAGAAGAGGATGAGGTCATTGTAATATCGACCGACCCTATTACCGGAACAACAAAGGATATCGGAACATTGGCTGTTCATATTACAGCCAATGATATAGCCTCGAATGGGGCAGAGGTCATCGGTATAATGCTCACCGTTCTCCTACCGGAAGGTAGCGAGGAGGCTGAACTGAGAACCATGATGAAGGATATAGAAGCGGTATGCAGCCAGCTCAACATTGAGATACTGGGAGGACATACGGAGGTTACAAAGGCAGTAAACCAGCCCATTGTTACTGTAGCTGGAGTTGGTAAAATGAAACGTTCCGAGGTTATAAAAACCTCTGGTGCTAAGCCTGGTCAGGAGATTGTTATGACGAAATGGGCTGGTCTAGAGGGAACTGCGATTATTGCTTCTGCCAAAGCTGAGGAATTAAAAACAAAGTATGCCGCCAGTTTTGTGGAAGGAGCGAAGCAGCTGATAAACCACATATCTGTCGTCCCGGAAGCTGCAATTGCCCGGGCTGTAGGTGTAACATCGATGCACGATGCTACCGAGGGCGGAATCTTTGGTGCTCTCTGGGAGATCGGAGCAGCATCAAGGGTAGGACTTGAGGTTGATATAAAGAAGATCCTTATCAAACAGGAAACGATTGAAATCTGTGAATTTTATGATTTAAATCCTTACAAGCTAATCTCCAGTGGCTGTATGCTGATCGTGACGGATCGAGGTAATTTGCTAGTTGACCGCTTAAAGGCGGAGGGAATTCCAGCAGCTGTTATAGGATATATCAGTGAAGGAAACGATAGAGTTATCATAAATGAAGAGGAAAAGCGTTTCTTAGAGCCTCCGAAGGTTGATGAGTTGTATAAAGTAATGTAATATAATATAGTAACATATAAAGTTTGTGCTTGTTCACTCAAGCACAAACTTATTATATAATGAAAGCGAAGTAATCGAAGCAACAAGATCATGAACACGATTCACGTTCATGATATAATTAAAACATAGTAATCGAGTAATTATATCATGATAATGATTTATGTTCATAATATAATGAAAGCGTATTAATTGGTGTAATACAATCATGAATATGATATATGATCATGATATATTTAAAAGCACTATATATTTACATAATAAATGACTCAGGTAGGAATGGAGGAAAAGGATGAGAGAAAAGATCTTAACAGCAATTGATATGAACAGTAAGCTGTCTGCAGCGGATCTAGCGGTTATGCTTGGATCTACGGAGGAAGAGGTTGCAGCGATCATTAAAGAGATGGAAGATGAAGCCGTAATCTGTGGCTACCCAACCCTGATCAACTGGGATAAAGTACAGTGTGAAAGAGTAACTGCCTTGATTGAAGTAAAGGTTACACCGCAGCGGGGACTAGGCTTTGACAAAATTGCAGAGAGAATCTATCAATTTAGTGAAGTTCAATCCGTTTATTTGATGTCTGGCGGCTTTGACCTTACCGTAATAATTGAGGGAAAAACCATGAGAGAG
>CAYMLE010000047.1:0-17446 GCA_964391115.1 uncultured Herbinix sp.
GTTAGGATATGTTATTAAAAATCCAGCCATGTTTTTACTTAATGTTTCGATAATTATATTTACTTTGTCCTTTACAAAATTATTTCGAAAACGGAACTTCATAGGCTTTTTAGTAGTTATAGTTTGGCTAGGATTAGGAATAACAAACTTTATTCTTTTATTCTTCCGTACAACACCTTTGACTGCAATGGATTTTTATCTGTTGGATTCTGTTTTTGAGATTATTCCAGTCTATCTGAATACCGTTCAGATTATTGCAATGGCATTATTGATTCCTGTTATTATATTTATATTAGTATTGGTTTGGAGGAAAGCCGAAAAGAAAAAACCACAGTTGAAAACAGCTGCTATTTTGTTGTCTTCCTCCGCATTATTGATGGTGCTATTATTCAATATTGCATTTCGTATCAATGCGTTATCATCAAACTTCAGTAACCTTCCGGATGCATATTCTAACTATGGTTTTGCATATTGCTTTTCCAACAGTATCTTTGATCGTGGCATTAAAGAGCCGGAGGATTATTCCGAGGTAGTTGTAGATAAAGTAATCCAAAAGATTGAGGATAATTCAAAAGATGTTGATGTGATTCTGGAACCCGGAGGTAGTAAAGATAATGTCAATCCCGGAAAACCTGGTGGTGCAGGTGGCCTTCAACCAAATGATAACGATTTGGATAGGAAACCAAATATAATTATGGTTCAGCTTGAATCCTTTTTTGATGTTAATCTATTAATGGATTATAATTTTTCAGAGAATCCGATTCCTTATTTTACCCAGCTAAAAGAGGAATTCTCCTCCGGTTATCTAATGGTTCCTTCGATTGGCGCTGGAACTGCAAATACCGAATTTGAGATTCTTGCGGGAATGAACATCCAATACTTTGGTGCAGGTGAATATCCCTATAAGACAATCCTACAGACTACCACCAGTGAGAGTATTAGCTTTGATCTTGCGGAGTTGGGATATCACAGTCACGCAATTCATAATAACACTGGAACATTTTATGATAGACATAAAGTATATCAAAAACTAGGCTTTGACAGCTTCACTTCGATAGAGTATATGAATGAAGTGGAATATAATCCGGTAGGGTGGGCGAAAGATAAGGTACTAACCACGGAGATTATGAAATCTCTGGAGGCTGACACTGAGCAGGACTTTATCTATGCTGTTTCGGTTCAGCCCCATGGAAAATATCCGGAAAATGTCGTTGATGAAATGCAAAATATAACAGTCAGGATTGATTCTAGTAAGAGATTATTATTGGAGGAGATGGCGAAACAACCCGGTTCTCATATTCAAGATAAAGAATTGTATTATTATGATTTGGGATTAGATATCGGACAGAGCGATAAGGATCATAGTGATGCCAGTACGAGGACCGATTCAGATTTGAATCATAATACGATTACTCCAACCCCCGGGGCAGAATTTGGTTCCTCCGATTACTCAGAAGAGGAAGAGGGTTCTGGATCCAATCAGAAGGAAGACGATATCGTTGAAAGTTATCGAAATCAATTTGAATACTATGTGAATCAATTGGCTGAAACGGATCAATTTATTGGAGAATTGATATCGGTCTTAAGCAACTACGAAGAACCGACCGTAGTAGTATTCTTTGGAGATCATTTACCATCCCTTTCCCTAGTGGAAGAGGATGTGGTAAATAAGAATTTACTTCAGACAGAATATGTTTTCTGGAGCAACTTTCCGATGGAACAGGATCGAAAGGATCTAAAGGCTTACCAGCTTACAGCATATCTACAGTCTCGATTGGGGTATAGTTCAGGAGTATTAACAAAATACCACCAGAGATGCATTGATGAACCAGATTATGAAGCTGAGCTTATGCTCCTTCAGTATGATATGCTATACGGAAATAGAAATGTTTTTGAGGGCGAAAACCCTTATATAGAGAAACCAATCCGAATGGGAATATATGATATAACGATTCATAAGGCAGAACAAAAGGGCGAGGCATTTATCATCAATGGTGAACACTTCACACCATGGAGTATGGTATATGTGGAGGATGAGCCTAAGGAGACGATTTTCATTGATGAACATACATTGATTGTACCTTATGAAAATCTATCTGGTCAAAAGATCCATGTAGCACAGGTTACGGACACAAAGACAATCCTTAGCCGAAGCGAGGAATGGGTAACTGAATAAAAGATACAGTATAAAAGGGTAAAAGCAGGTGATGTAGTGAACCGGCTTTTACCCTTTTTGTATGATACGGATACATAATCTTGTGTTGATCGGTAGCTTACTATATGAACTTATTTAACAAAAACCATAGCTCCAATTCGTGCTGTCATCTTCTTGGACCATAACCACTGGTTGGTTGAGCTGTCGTCAAAGAAGAACAATGCTCCATTGCTGGGGTCTTTGCCATAAAGAGCAGCCCATGCGGCTTTTAAGGAGTCATCGGTTGGAGCCTTATTAATTTCTCCGTTTTTTACTGGGGTAAACTGGTGATACCCCCCGGAAACATGGTTTATAACTGCAGATATACTATTGGGCCATTCAGTACTTTTTACACGATTAACTACGACGCCACCGACGGCCACCATAGCATCATAGGATTCACCTCTGGCCTCCGCTGCAATTAACCGAGCTAGCAGATTTACCTCTGCATTGGTATAGGGGATAATCGTACTGGTGGAATTCGAGGTGTTCACAGAGGGGGTACCTGGTAATACCAAAAGCTGTCCGGGATAGATTAGATTACCCCATTGATTATTGGCTTTTCTTAAGGTATTGAACGGAATATTCAGCCGTTGTGCTATAAGATACATCGTATCGCCATGCTTAACAGTATAGGTCTGACCGGGGACATTCAGTACTTGTCCAGGATAAATCATTGTGGAAGAGAGATTATTATCGGTCATCAGCTTGTTGACATTGGTATTAAACATGCGGCTGATTGTATATAATGTATCCTTTGCTTCAATGGTGTAGTTAGATGCCAATGCAGTTGATGAAAATAGGGTTGCGGATATCACCGCAGCTGCAATCAACATGGTTACTTTTTTATGAAATCTCATAAAGCCTCCTTTTTAGGGGTAGAGATAAGAAGTAACTCCTCGGAGATTACCCCTAGGAGTGTGCTCACTAGATTGAACTTCAGAAAACACGCGAGGTGTACTCTTCTAGGAATAAAAAACTCTGCGAGAGCCTTCCTTATCTCCAAGTAAATACGACGGAAATGGTTGCTATAGACTTATTATAATTGATTATTATACACAAGTTCTATATAATATTGTTGGTAGTAAAGGAAGACTTCCTCTGTGTTGCATAAAATTACTGCCCTATCAGGGGATGGAGGTAACCAATATTGGAAAATTGTATTAATCAGGGAAAACCAATCTGTACTTTTGATTTAAAGGATGAGAATGGATTTTACTTGGAGGAGCTTGTCCTTGAATGGAAGAAGGCAGCAGCGGAACGAAGGCTAACTTGTATGGAGTGCCAGGCTCCAGTTTACCTTGCTGCAGGCATGATAAAAGAACCATACTTTGCCCATTACGATCGGGTGGAGTGCGACTATGGCAATGGACATGAAACAGAAGAGCTAAAAAAAGGTAAGAGGCTACTTTACTCTCTATTTAAGCGAAGCTTCCCAGAGGGAGAGGTTATTGCCCGATACCGAATGGAGAATAATATGTACAGCACCCTGTATTGCAAGACCAATCAGGGAAATGATATAGCCGTTGATTACCGTCTGCAGAATAATAGCCTGGAAAAATTCATGGAACGAGATGCTAGTTACTTGAATAATGGTATAATTCCTTTCTACGTTCTGGGGATTGGTCAGGATAAGGATCAGGTTCAACTGGATTGGTACCAAACCCTGATGCAAAAATCCACTGGTTATGTAATCCTCTTGGACACGACCGAGGAGCTTCTTGTCCTGAAGAAAAGCTTTTCTTATCGAATTGGTAAACTTAGAAAATTCAAACAATGCAGATGTAGTTATTTGGTTCGGGATCTGATATTAAATCACGATGGCAGTATGATATGTGATTTTATAGAAGCCTGTAACAGACTGCAGGAGCAGATGGATGAGGAGAAGGAGAGCTATCGAAAGGCGCAGGAGCGCATCCGAAGAATGAATGAGCTTGACCCGGAACTTTTGCAGAGATGTAGGCAAATGATCGAGGAGGGTAATGCACATTTGGTTTCCGGAAAATATTATGAGGCGATTATGAGCGAGCAGAAGTAAACGTTATTAGCTCACAGAATAAAAAGATTACCAGCTGTTTATGGTAAACGAAAGTAATTAAGAGCCTATAGATACTAAAAATACTAGATGAAAAGGAGATCATATATGATACACAAATCCATAGAAATAGTGGTAGATAATTATAAAGCCACACTGACAACTTATATCCTAGATAATTTTGAGGAGATTGATTCTGATCGAACCAGGCCGATGGTTATTGTCATTCCTGGAGGTGGATACCGTCATGTATCGGATAGAGAAGCGGAGCCGATTGCTATTCAGATGAACGCCATGGGTTTTCATGCTTGTGTCCTCAAATATAGTGTCTACCCGGCCCAATATCCAACCGCCCTCGTACAGCTGGCCAAGGCAGTCACCTTAGTTAGGGAACATGCTCAAGAATGGGGAGTCAGACCAGACCGGATTATATTAACCGGTTTTTCTGCTGGTGGTCATCTTGCTGCAAGCCTTGGAACTCTGTGGAATGAGGAGTTCTTAGAGCAGCTGATGGAAACGGATCAGAAGAATTATAAACCAGATGGTATGATTTTATCTTATCCGGTTATAACCTCGGGCCAGTATGCTCATCATGATTCCTTCCATGGCTTGTTACAGGAACGTCATGATGAGCTGGCAGAAGCCATGTCCTTAGAAAAGAGAGTAACAAAAGAAACTCCACCAGCATTTATCTGGCACACCTTTGAGGATGGTCTGGTACCAGTTGAGAATTCCATGCTGTTTGCGTCCGCTCTAAGGAAGCAGGATATTCCTTTTGAACTTCATATATATCCCAATGGAGCCCATGGCTTATCCTTATCGAAGGAGGAGACTAAGAGCTGTAAATATCCTATGAAGGAGCAACCGGAATGTCAGAACTGGATCTCCATGGCTGGAATTTGGATACAAAATCTATAAACTTATAATACCTTTTGATTATTAATTACAAGTTCAAAATGCAAATCCAACCGGTGGGCGGCTTTCTTGCATAGAATCATCCGCCCCAGGAATATCTCAAAATAATCCATAACAGGGCTGATGGTGGTATCGATGGTCAAATTCAAGCAGAAAATCTTGTGATTCTCGTCAATCGAGGCCTTCGATTCTACTACCGCATAATTTACCCTGTCATGAATATCAAAGGTGGCAAGATCCCGATTTCTTACGCGGCTGCGGCGGACATCGGTCTTATCAGCCAATATCAGGGCTGCTGTAATCGGATTAACCGGTACGGCAGTTCCTTCATCATGGTTTCCGATCGCGGATATAATGATAGCATTTTCCTCTGGTGTTGCACCCAGCTGGTCCAGTAGCCGGAAGGCCATGACTGCACCGCTTTGGGCATGCTCCTCCCGGTTAACAATATTTCCGATATCATGAATATAACCAGCGATCTTAGCTAATTCAATATCTCGTTCTGAATACTGTAAGGTTTGGAGGATGTAACCGGCAGTTTCTGCAACCTTAGCCACATGAGCCAGGCTATGCTCTGTATAGCCAAGAGCAGCTAAGGTCTCGTCTGCTTTTTTTATATAAGTTCTAATCGCTTCATTTTTCTTAATATCCTGAAATGTCAACATGGTATTCCTTCCTCGTATGGTTGTTCTTATGAATATTTTTATCGCTATTCATTGGTTCATATATTGTATCGACAATACCGTTGATTGATGAATCGGACTACTCCGTATAATGTCGAAGCTGCATAATTTTTGTAATCTCTGCGATATAGAGAGTATGAAAATCCCCATTTCGGTACCAGGTTGTCTTTAGTTTATCATCCACGAGACCATCGGTATTCAATGGCTGCTTAAATAATTTTTTGCAAATAAGAACTAAATTCGCTTCATCAAAATAGGGAGTATCATCCACGCGGTTTAAGGTCAAACCGGACTTTAATATCTTATCTTCAGTTCTACCGGATACTGTTCCAAGATAATTCATGGTTTTCCTATATTCTTTATCAAAAAAAGTTAAGGAAAAGGTATCCTCCTGATCTATAAATTCCTTCGTATAACGGTTGGGACGGATTACGATATAAGCGACATTCTTACCATACATAACTCCGAGACCACCCCAAGAGGCTGTCATGGTATTAACCTTCTCCTCGTTGCCGGCGGTAACCAGCATCCAATCCTTACCGATTAATTGAAACGTGTTTTTTCTCAAACTTTCTGGTGCAATTGTTTTTATTTTTATCATTCTCTACTATCTCCTTCCTAATAATTAAAGTATAGGTTTGTTACGAAAAATGGTATGTTACAAAATTAATGCGCAAGCACCTAATATATTAATATAATTATACGCGATATGCTAATCCTATGCAACAATTGGTAATGCATTTCACAATCCCCTCGTTATAGCATATATTATTTATTGAAGTCTATTCGCTGGAGGATGTACGAAAATGACAATATATGTGGTTCAGGCAGGAGACACTCTGGAAGCCATAGCGGATCAGTTTGGTGTGACGACAGAACGACTGTTAATAGATAATGAATTACCGAATCCAGATAATCTTGTGGTAGGGCAGAGTATTGTTATACGGGTTCCGGAGATTGTCCACACCGTAGTGGAAGGAGATACCTTATCAACAATTGCTGAGCAATATGAGGTGACAACAACACGAATTCTACAGAATAATCCTTGGATTGCAGTGGAAGAGGTTCTGGTACCGGGGCAGGTTCTATTAATTAGCTACCAGGGCGAAGGGCCAATTGGGACCGCTTTGATTAATGGTTATGCGTATCCCTTTATTAATCGAGAAACCTTAGCTAAGACCTTCCCGTTTCTTACTTACCTATCGTTATTTACTTATGGATTTACACCACAGGGAGATTTGATCCCAATCGATGATGAGGAGTTAATAGCCGAAGCGCAGGAAGCTGGTGTTGGCCCGGTTATGATGCTGGCACCGATGACCGCTGAGCAGGAGTTTAACAGTCAGATAGCTCATGAAATGTTCATTAATCCAGAAGGACAAAACAGACTGATTGAGAATATTATTGCTAATATGCAGTTAAAGGGTTATGTTGCTTTAGATATCGACTTTGAATTTGTCCTGCCGGAGGATCGAGAAGCCTTTATTAGCTTTATCGCCAATGTGCAAAGCAGACTGTCCCCTTTAGGCTTTCTTACCTTAGTGGCCCTTGCTCCGAAGACCTCCGGTGAGATGACTGGTTTATTGTATGAGGCCCACGACTATCCGGCCATCGGAGCGGTAGCAGATATTGTACTTCTCATGACCTATGAATGGGGCTACACTTACGGCCCTCCGATGGCCACAGCGCCCCTAAATAATGTTCGACGAGTCCTAGAGTATGGTATCAGTGTTATACCAAGAGAGAAAATCCTGATGGGAATTCCAAATTATGCTTATGACTGGCCACTGCCTTTCGAAAGAGGAGTAACCGTTGCTGAGTCAATTACTAATCAGGAGGCGGTCTGGAGAGCTTCAAATTATGGAGCAGTCATTCAATTTGATGAACTGGCTCAATGCCCCTTCTTTAATTATACGGATGCCTTGGGGGTAGAGCATGTGGTGTGGTTTGATGATGCCAGAAGTATGGATGCCAAGTTTCGGCTAATTCCCGAATATAGTCTAAGGGGAGCTGGAATATGGCAGACTATGAATTTCTTCCCTGGGATGGTCATGGTGATGAATAATCTTTTTACGATTGATAAGGTGTAGGCAGATAGATAATGGTTTCGTAGCAAAAGGTAGGGACTTGTACTGAGGTTCCTACCTTTTATTACCATGAAATAAGTTGAGTAACAGAGCAATTCGTGGTATTATAGATTGGTAATTGACAAATTCATTTAGATAATTGCATACGCGTAATTCTAATGTATTGTAATTACCTAGGCACATCACTATCTAGAAAGGAGAAGGTAGGGGAAAATCTGAATGATCAGATTTTACTCCGACTACGAGGAGATGAAAAAAAGTACATACAAGCTTTGTTTAGTTTCTTTCTTGGTTATAGCCTTTGCCGTGATACTTAGCGGCTGTAAGGGTGATCCTAAGGAGTCTGAAGAGACTCAGACTACGGTAACGGGGCAGCCAACAGTGGAACCCACAAAGGTTCCAGAAGAAGTTGATACACAAACAGCAGAGGGGGAGAATGCTGAGAGTGTAGTCGCTTATCAAGAGATGGAGGGACCTGCGGCACACTACGGTACGCTAGAGGTTGCTCAATCAGTTATTTACGAAGAGAATTTTGAGGATGGTCAAACCGATTTTGTAGGGCGTGGTGATGCAACGGCTGAGATAGTTACCACACAGGCTCAGGAAGGTACAAGCTCCCTGTTTATCAGCGGCAGAAAGTCTGCTTGGAATGGTACAACAGTTGAAATGACAGAGCTTTTACCATTGGGAAAGTTGATCGTGATAAATGCATATGTATATTATGACGAAGGACCGGATACCGTTCAGATTGATTGCAAATTAGAAAGAAACAATAGTGAATATATAGAGTTCGCATCGGTCCTAGTGAAAAAAGGGGAATGGACGGAGCTAATAGGGGATACCTTAGTACCATTTAGTGCAACCAATTTGCAGGTTTATTTTGAAACCTCATATTCCGGAACAGATTTAATTGATTTCTATATAGACGATCTAACCATCAGCCAGGAAATCACTGCGGGTAACCGTGGAGAGATTCCCTCCTTGAAGGAGGCTTATCAGAATCGGTTTAGTATGGGTGTGGCAGTTACAGCGAATGAGATTGGAGAAAAGCGTGAAGAGTTGATTGCGCAACAGTTTAATAGTCTTACGCCGGGCAATGAATTAAAGGCTGATAGCATATTAGATCATGCGACCAGTCTCTCGGATCCAAAGTATGATGAAAGTCCTGCTGTGAAATTCGATCGAGTGAAACCAATCATGGAATTTGCGCAAGAGGCTGGTATTCCGGTGAGAGGACATACTCTGGTATGGCATAGCCAAGTTCCCAGATGGTTCTTTACGGAAGGCTATTCGGATGCTGCAAATGCACCATTTGTAACGAAGGAATTGATGTTAAAGCGTATGGAAAATTACATACGACAGGTGTTGGAATATACTCAAACCAACTATCCAGGAGTTATCTATGCATGGGATGTAGTGAATGAAGCAGTTAACACTGGTGATGGTGTACCGGATGGACTTCGCTCAAAAGATAGCCTATGGTACCAGGTTGTTGGACCAGAGTTTATTGAAAAAGCATTTGAATATGCACGCAAATATGCGGATCCGAAAGTTAAGTTGTTTTATAATGATTATAACACCGAAGATAAAGCAAGAATGGTTTCTATCATTAAGATAGCTAAGGGATTACAGGAAAAGGGCCTGATTGATGGTATCGGATTACAGAGTCACATTGGTATTGACTCACCAAGCATAATCAATATCGATGAGTCGATTCGAAAATATGGAGAACTAGGACTTGAAATCCAGATCACGGAGCTTGATATGGGATTGCCTCAGAATACAGACGAAGCTTTCGCAAAACAGGCCACCCGGTATAAGAGATTATTTACGTTTTTAAATAATATTGATGATTCGGGTGCTGCTAATATTACTAACGTTACCTTCTGGGGATTATCGGATGATGTAACCTGGCTGAGTAAGCCGGGGCAGCCAAGCTATCCATTATTATTTGATAAATACCTAATCCAAAAGCCAGCATTCTGGGGTGTACTATTAAGTCCGGACATCGACTTATATTAATGTGATCGCTTGTATACTCTTATAAGTCAGCAGTAGACAGCAGTGCATAATCATCGTTTAGAACATCAATTAATTGCCTTCTATTTACAAAGGGCGATAATTTCGCTATAATTAAACTAACAACGATGATAAGGGAGAGCGAAGGATGAATAAAAAGATTATGAAGGAGCTACTAAGCTGGGTGCTTGTATTTGCTTCGGCGATTGTATTGGCCTGGTTAATTAATAAATTCGTTATATTAAATGAGGAAATTCCTACAGGCTCTATGGAGGATACCATTATGCCAGGTGATCGGGCTCTTACATACCGACTGGCCTACCTGTTTAGTGATCCTAAGCGAGGAGATATCATTGTATTTCCTTATCCAGATGATGAATCTGTGGATTATATCAAGAGAATTATTGGATTACCAGGAGAGACAGTGGAAGCTAAGGATGGCGTAGTTTATATTGATGGTGAACCACTGGAAGAAGATTATGTGAAAGAGGATTGGTCCGAGAGTGGTGATTTTAATCCCTTTACGGTTCCGGAGGATTCCTACTTTATGTTGGGTGATAATCGGAATGATTCCACTGATTCAAGGTATTGGACGAACCCCTTTGTATCCAGAAATAAGATTAGAAGTAAGGCGATATTCAAATACCCGGACTTCGGTTGGTTAAACTAAGGAAGCAAAATAAATAAATTAAAAAGTTCCTAATAAACAAGGTCTTTCATTCAAATTTAGTTTGAATGGAAGACCTTGTATTTTGTTTTGTATATTGTTTTATAAATTGTTTCGTTTATTGTTTATTGTTTTTCTATCTATTTTATTTCTTCATTTCATAAGGTGAGATAGCACTTAGGATAGTCTTCTCAAGGGCTTCCTTTCCGTAATTATCCACTTCGTTCTTATTTCGATCTCCGTGAGTCAGGCAGCCGGCACCTCCGATACAGCCGCCGACACAGGCCATACCTTCGATAAAGTTATTCTTCAGAACATTCTTGGAGGCCTTAAGTAGTGCTGACCGACATTCTTCAATTCCATCGCAGGTAATGGGATTTAGATTGAAATCTTCCTGGCCCTTCTCTTTAAGGACTTCCTTGACCGCTTCACTTAATCCGCCACTTCTGGCAAATATTCTACCGTAATAGGAAGCATTATCAAGCGCATCTAACGGAAGACGTTCTAGATCAATCTCCTTACTATCGATTAACCCTTGTAGCTCCTCAAAGGTGAGAACACTGTCTACATAGGGTGCCACCTCTGGACGTTTCAACTCCATCTTCTTGGCAGTACAAGGACCGATAAATACAACCTTTGCCTCAGGGTCAGTCTTCTTAATATATTTCGAAATGACGGTCATCGGAGAGAGGTTGTGGGAGATGTGTGGTATCATCGACGGAAATTGCTTATGGATGTAATCCACAAAGGCTGGGCAGCAGGAGCTGGTTAAAAAGCCTTTTTCCATTAATTCCTCAGCCTCTGCGCTAGCTACCATATCGGCTCCCAGGGCCGCTTCTATTACCGTATAGAAGCCCAGCTCCTTAATCGCACTGATAATCTGACCTAGCTTAGCATATTTAAATTGACTGGCAATGGAGGGAGCTACTACTGCATAAACCTTATATTTTAAATTCTGATTACTATTTTTTATTATATCGATCACATCGATTATGTAGGATTTATCCATGATAGCACCGAAGGGGCATTGATAGACACAAGCACCACAAGCAATGCATTTATTATTGTCAATCAGAGCCTTCTTATCCTCGTCCATACTGATGGCCTTTACCTTACAGGCAAGCTGGCAGGGACGCTTCTTATTTTCAATGGCATTGAAGGGGCAAACGGAGGCACATTTTCCGCATTCCACACATTTATCCTTGTTGATATGTGCTTTCTGGTTAGAATCAAAGGTTATAGCTCCTAGCTTACATGCATCCTCACAACGATGGGCGATACAGCCTCTGCAGGCATTGGTTATCTCAAAACCACCAACGGGGCATTCGTCACAGGCAATATCCAGAACCTCAATAACATTGGGGTTATCTTGATTTCCTCCCATGGCCATATTAATCCGTTCATTTACGATAGCCCGCTCCTTGTAGATACAGCAACGCATGGTTGCCTTCGGTCCGGATACGATCATTTGTGGTATTTTATATACTGCATGATGCAGATCATTGGAAAATGAGCTACGAGCAACCTCTCGTAACACCTTATATTTTAAATGTTGAACCTGTGTATCAAATTTTCTCATTTTAGTACCTTCCTTTAAAAATAACTTACATTTATTCTTTTGCCTATCTTCTTCAGGCATTCCGAAAGCTCTTCTATTAACCTCATCTTGATACTGAAGTGAATATGGAGGTCTGGATTCTGATGGGCAGGATTTATCGCTTTCCCCACATAAAAATTAATATCCGTGGCTTCCTCTAATAAATACTTTGTAATTAAGGAGGCGGCATCCTTACGGTTACCCCATTCTATGTAGCAGGTATTATCCTCTAAGTAATTTTTGACATATAAAAGAACCCGGTTAATCGTGATTACCCCCTCAGTAACCAGGTCGATACCTTCAATCCTCGAAGTCGGAGGAATATCCGGATCAATGTAATTTAGCTCTGTATGGATCTCTTTGCCTAGATAATTAGCAGCGATGGAGGAGGTGGTACCACCGCAAACAATATGTTTGCCTTCCTTTGCAAAGAATAAAGACATCATCTTGTTCGCATCCTCCGGTTTGGAAGGAGGACCAATGAGCAGGTTCACAGGAACTCGATTACGAATTTTGATGGCAGCAATGGTTGTATCATCCCCCGGCTTTCCGCCATAGAGCTGCACACATTGCTCTAGCAAGAGCGTTGAAATCATCTTAGCAGAATAGCTGCTGTCATAAACAGCCTCTAAATACTCAATGATGTTTTGTCTCGTCCAACCGAAGTTCAAATTTTTGCCGATACCCGCGTAGACAGCACCATCACTCATTGCTACTAATATATCTCCGGGAAGTAAATCGATGTTTGACTGATAGATGGTTTTATCACCAATTTGCATCATTATCTTTTCATATTCTTTGCTAAGGCCATCACGAAGTAGAACCACATGGGGATTATCGTATTGTATCACCTGGGCCTTTCGGCTATCATCAACGTGGATAAGGGTAAATGTGGAATATGCAATTCCTCTTTTCTCACACACAGGCAGGGTAGAGGCAACCGTGGTTACGCAGTTTTCAATTGTCATATGATTCGCCATCATAGTAGAAAGGATCTTAGCGGTAAGGGTAGAGAGAATGCTTGCTTTAACACCACTGCCGAGGCCATCGGCCAGAACCATAACTAGAGAATTGTCGTTTTGATCGATGATCTCTACATGGTCACCACAGAGCTGTTCACTATATTTATTAACACTGAGATAGCCGACATCGGTACATAGATTATTCATTTTCTAATGTCTCCTTCAAGTTCGTCAATGCTATCTTGGTTTCAGCTGCAGTTTCTCCAAGAAGAGATGCAATTTCCTGAACTACGCGCATCTGTTTTTCAATTACCTTATCTGTAATGGCGATGGTCTGATGGCTGATTTCCTCCTTCTTCCTCCGAGACTTTTCTTCCAGGGTAACATCTCTAAGAATACTAATTACAATATGATACTCTTTATCATATATAATCGTTTCTTCTATGTACTTCCTGTAGTCGGTCAGGTAGGTCAGCTTATCATGGATATTGTTGACACCCTCCATAACCTCTAAATAGGGAGAGGGATTCAGGATACGGACTACGGGAGAGCCCAAAACATCCATCTTGTTTTTTATATGAAAGATCTGGCGGGCAGCCCGATTGATTTGTTGAATTTCAAGATTCTCATTGAGAACGATAACTCCGCTGGGCATATTATAAATGATATTATCAGAGAAATTCTCGGCCTTTTCCTTAAGATAAGGGAGACACATGGTTAAATCCGCTTTTCCCTGAAATACGGCTATGGCTTTATCGCGACAGGTATTGTATCCACAGCTGCCGCAGTTCAGTTCCTGCTCTTTACGGGATTTACCCATCTTCTTAAGAATCTCATCAATAGCAGTGCTGCCTGGCATGGGGTTAGCTGCTCCGAGATAGTTGAATTTCTTAATTAAACGATTACGGTCCATATATTGTACATCAAAATCCATAGTCTTAGCATACCGATTCACAGCGATATAATCGGTCAGTGGAAGATTGTGAGAGCGGTCCATGGAAGGACCACCGGTACAACTACCTATGCAGGCTGACATCTCAATAAACAGATGGGAGAGTTTTCCACTGATGATATCCTTCAAGGCTTTGATGCAATTATCAACGCCATCTATGCTGATGTATTCGTAGTCTGTATTCTGGATGTTCATGGAACGAATGATACCTCCAGCAACAGGAAACAATCTAGCTTTTCCTTCACCGGAGGGGGGAGCGTCGGCATTCCCGACTGATATTTTTTCTTCCTCAAGCCATTCGGACAATTCGCCAAAGGTTAAGGCACAATCCACGATACCTGGGTAAAGCTCTGCCTCCTCCTTCTTCGATATGCAGGGACCGATGAATACGGTATAGGCTTCGGGATTGGATTCTTTTATAGAAAGACAATGAGCCTGCATGGGAGAAATTACATTGGCAAGGTAGGGAAGGGCTTCTGGGTAATATTTTTGTATCAGTGTGTTAACGGTGTGGCAACAAGAGGATATTATAACATTGCTCGAATCGGTCCCTTGCCGTTCGCTAATCATCTCTTCATATCTAGTTTTTACAATGGTGGCACCTAGAGCGGTTTCGGATGCACTGGAAAAGCCCAGTTGTTTCAATGCGGTCTCCATGGAATGGATATCGGAACCCTCATAATTAGCAACAAAGGAGGGAGCGATGCTAGCATGGACTGGACGGCCGGAAGCAATCATTTCCTGAACCTTCCAGACATCGTTACGGATTTGTTTGGCATTCTGGGGACAGGCCACAAAGCATTCACCACAGAGTATGCATTGATCCTTTACAATATGAGCCTGATGGTCTGAAAACCGTATGGATTTAACAGGGCAGTGACGAATACATTTATAGCAGTTTTTGCAGTTAGCTTTTTTAAGCTGTATGTAATAATCCATGGGAACTCCTTCAGCGTGGGTCATTTGGTCATTTATTTAGTGCGTCAAGAACATTTTTCTGAAGAAACTCTGGAAAATTATCCTTAGACACACCGCATATGATATCGTCATTAATTTTTACTGATACACCATCGGTACATCTACCGAGACAGAATGCGGCAGACAGATGGACCTCATTGTCCAGCTGGTGTTCGGTAATGGCTTCCTTCATTAACTGTATAATCTCGTAGGAACCTTTGATATGGCAGGAACTGCCGACACAGATATAGATATTCATAGTCATACTCCTTATCTTGGAATTATTGAAGATGAAACGTATAGTGTAACCTCATAACCGTTTATAAATAGTTCGTTTTAATAAGTTTACATCCAACTTATTATATAACATTGTTAAAAAAATGTCAATGTATTTTGATACAAATTGCTTATCACTTTTGCTCACAATAGTCTTCACCTATAAAAAGAGCGTAGATTCTCTCTACGCCCTTTTTGAATATCTATAATTGTTCTAGTGTCATAATTATTGCAGATCTTCCTTTAGATAGTTCTCGTTCATGTCAATTACCATTGACATTGCCTCCTGCCCGGGTGCGCCTATGATATTACGTTTCTCAACACAGGTTTTCAGGCTGATAGCAGTATAGATGTCTTGATCAAAGACGGGACTGATGTTCTTATACTCCTCCAGACTAAGCTCCTCTAACCCAATGCCTTGATTGATACAGATCAATACCAGCTGACCGACGATTCCATGGGCATCTCGGAAAGGAACTCCCTTATTCACTAGGTAGTCTGCGGCATCCGTAGCATTAGTGAAGCCTTTGCTAGCACTCTGGGCCATAGTTTTTTCATTGAAACGGGTGGTTGCTATCATACCGGTAAACAAGCTTAAACAGCCCTTAACCGTATCGATGGCATCGAAGGTTAACTCCTTATCTTCCTGCATATCCTTATTATAAGCCAGGGGCAAACCCTTCATCGTAGTAAGTAGAGAGATCAAGGAACCATAGACGCGGCCTGTTTTTCCTCGTACCAGCTCAGCAATATCGGGGTTTTTCTTCTGAGGCATGATGGAGGAGCCAGTTGAATAAGCATCATCCAACTCAATAAAGCCATATTCGTTTGAGTTCCATATAATGATCTCCTCACTAAATCGGCTAAGATGCATCATGATAGTGGACAGGGTACTTAGTAGCTCGATTAGATAATCTCGGTCAGATACCCCATCAATACTATTTAAGGTAGGACCATCAAAGGCAAGAAGAGAAGCGCTATAGTTTCGATCCAGGGGGTAGGTAGTTCCTGCCAGGGCACCACTACCCAAAGGAGACTGATTCATCCGTGTAAGCGTACTAGTAAGTCGGGAGCGATCTCTACGAAACATCTCAAAGTAGGCCCCAAGATGATGGGATAGCGTAATTGGCTGAGCCTTCTGAAGATGGGTAAAGCCTGGCATATAGGTATTAAGATGCTTCTTCATAAGTTCATGAAGAGTAACTATTAGGTTCTTTAGTAGCTCGTCAAGCTCATGAATCTCATCCCTTATATACAGTTTCATATCTAGCGCTACCTGATCATTACGACTTCTGCCGGTATGTAGCTTCTTCCCAGCCTCACCGATTCGGCTGATGAGATGAGCCTCCACAAAGCTATGAATATCCTCATGTTCCTCGTCAATCACCAAGGTACCCTTTTCTATGTCATTTTGAATTCCGGTTAAACCATGGATGATACTGGACTTTTCCTCCTCAGTCAGGATGCTTTGCTTCGCCAGCATCGTTACATGAGCAATACTGCCCTCAATATCCTGCTTATAGAATTTCTGATCGAAGGATATCGATGCATTAAAATTATGAACTAATTCATTTGTTTTTTTTGTAAAACGTCCGCCCCAAAGTTTCATCATCCTACCTCATTTCTATCCAAATTCTGTTTCCTCTGCAAAGGATGCTATCTGATTCATTTACAGAACGGCATATACTGCATGATGTCAATAAGATGAGCTAATCTTCTAGGTAGCAAATCAATTCTGGTCATTAGCAGTAATTAAATATGAAACAGTCTAGATGTTCAAATAATCATTTATAAGTTATTTTTATGATAATTATATTAACCCACAGTTTATAAAAATGCAAGCAAAAGTTATAAATATGCATAAATTCATATTAAAGGTATATGTATAACCAATTGCGTTAGCATATGCTTTATCAATATTTTCAATATAATCTAAAAACTCATCCGTTAATTTGTTTTGATGAACACCCATTTCTTCAAGTGGGTTATATGGTATTACAAAATCTGTATTTGGATAAATACCTTCTGTACTACCAAAGTTTCCTTCGTCAAAAACGACTGTTTGGTTACTAATTATTATTGGAAACTCGGCAAGTGCTTCG
>CAYMLE010000048.1:0-8823 GCA_964391115.1 uncultured Herbinix sp.
CACTTTAAAAATACATACAGCTTGCATCTATTTAGACACAAGCTGTTCATTTAAATATTATTCTACTTACTTCCTAGTCTGTCTTCACATATGATCCACCGTATAATTATCCTTATAAATCAGCTCCGACACCGGTACCAGTTCATATCCCTGATCCTTCAACCCTTTTATCACATCCTCCAGAGCATGCGGCATATGCTTCGCCCCATTATGAAGCAGGATAATAGAACCATTGCCAAGATCTTTATTATCAGTACATTTCTTTACGATATCACTAGCCCCATAGTCTTTCCAGTCCTGGGAGTCAACATCCCACTGTATCGTATAATATCCACTATCCCTAGCAGTCCCAATCACCGTATTATTATAATCCCCATAAGGCACTCGAAATAAACTCATATCAATACCAGTCAATTTCTTCACCCGATCATGGACCATCATAATCTCATCTTTGCTTTGATCCGCCGAGAGCTGAGACATCTGCTTGTGATTCTCACTGTGATTTCCCAGATCATGCCCGGCCTTTGCTATCTTCTTTACATCCTCTGGATATTTATCAATCCACTCTCCAGTCATAAAGAAGGTCGCTTTTACTTCCTGTTTATCTAATATATCAAGTACCGTCTGAATGTCCTCATTCCCCCAGGCAGTATCAAAACTAAGGGATACCTTTTTATCTTCTATATCTACAGAATAAATCGGCAGATCACGCCTTTTGCCGATATTAGATACTGTTACTGCATCGGGTAGTAATTTCATACCCAGTCCTATTACTGCGATTACACTTAGTACTACAATTCCTATCTTAACAAATAAAGTTGCATCTGACTGATTATATTCCTGCTCTTCCATACCATCACCATATTAGTAGTCTTATCATAAATATATTTTGTCAGCTAGGCCAATATTCAAGGTAACAGGTGAACTATTTAACACCTTTGTTATAGGGAAAAGCCATGAAAAAAACTGGGAGCATCTATTAGCCCCCAGTCAAAATAATAATAATTATTCTATAGCATACAACTTATCCGAAAGTATATGTGATAACCTAATACTATTTATCGTTATTTCATTAGAAATAACTTATTCACGTGAACTGATTACCTTAATCCATTTTCCACTTCGTAATCGGAACACACACCAGACTGCCTTGACCACTTGATCGGCCTTCAGACAGAAATAAATCCAAAAGGGTGACCACTGCCATTCTAAGCCAGCTAGATATCCCAATGGAATGGATAAAACCCATAAAAACAATATGTCTGCTACCATTAAGAATTTCGTATCTCCGCCTCCGCGTAAAACTCCTTTTGTCAAGATACTATTGGTCGCCTGAAATACCACAATCAATGCAATTGAATTCATAAGCTGTTTTGCAATTCCCTTGGTCTCAGGAGTTATGTTGTATTGATTTATCACAGTATTACTGATCGCTAAGATAACACCTCCAGCTATAGTTCCGATGATAACACCTAGAATCATAAAGGTATAAGCCTGCTCCTGTGCCTTTTCCTTCTTCCCTTCACCTAAGGTATGTCCAGTTATGATCGAGCCAGCATGGCAGATTCCTTGTATAAAGACGGTACTTAACTGTTGTGTTACAACAGTGATCGCGTTCGCTGATACGAAGTCTTTACCAATTCTACCCATAACCATGGCTACAGCAGAATTACCAAATGCTAACAATATATCAGATATGAACACCGGTATACTCACCGTTATATAATCATGAAGAATCGATCTACAATTCAGCATTAGATCTTTGATACGATAGGCAATCTTTTTATCGATAAAGAAGAAATAGATACAGATAAATAAAAACTCAAACGCCCTACCAAACAACGTTCCAAGAGCAGCGCCCTCGGTACCCATGGCGGGTGCTCCAAATTTTCCAAAGATAAACATATAGTTGAAGAATATATTAACAAATAAAGCACCAATCGAAGAAAATAACGGAATCTTCACCTGTCCTACACTTCTTAATACAATGGTACAAGTTAAGGACAATCCCAATAACAGATAACAAGGAACCATCCACTTGTAGTATAATACCCCCTGATGTATTACCTCTTCCTCACTGGAGTATATTCTCATCAAAAACTCGGGTGAGATTATAGTAATAGCCATAAATATTGCAGATAGTAAAAGACAGAATCGCAACATAATCGTAATGGTCTTCTTGAGCGAAACCGAATCCTTCATTCCCCAAAATCGGGAGGTCAAGACACTCGCTCCCATGGATATACCCATACAGCCAATATGAAATATAGTAATAAACTGGTTCGCTAATGCTGTACCAGACAAAGCATTTTCTCCTAACGAACCGACCATGATGGTATCCGTCATGTTAACGCCAATACTGACTAAACTCTGTAGTGAAATCGGTATTGCTATGGCTGCTGTTTTTCTATAAAAACTCTTATCCTTAATAAATAATTTCAATGCTTACATCCTCTCTGTTCAGTAATAAATCTAGTCGAGACAACCATAGGCTACAGCCCGAACTCTGAGATGATGATACAGTTCTTCGTTTGGTCTCATATTATGCATATACGCTATGGAAATACCTTCTTTTGGATCAGCTTCTACCCAAATTCCCGAACCACCAGTCCACCCAAATGCACCTAAGGAGCCATTATGGTTCCCGGCAGCCTGATCCATCACGGTACGAAAACCTAATCCATAACCATAGCCGTTAAGGTAGGTACAATGAAAGTCTTTTAATTGAGTATCATTTAGATAATTCGTTCTTAATAAATCAATTGTTTTGCGACCCAGTAAACGAGTTCCTTTATAGGTTCCACCATTTGCTAGCATCTGCATAAATGCCGCGTAATCATTCGCACTCGACAGAAGATTAACCCTTGCTCCCTCCGGACTAACTTTAGGATTAAATGATGCATCGTTCTCGCTTGGAAGCTTTGTAAAACTGCCATCGTTGTTTTTTGTATAATCGCTGACGATCTGATCCTTATTCTGATCATTGATATAGGTATCCGTATCCTTTAAGCCTAAGGGTTCAATGATTCGTTCTTGAAATACACGACGAAGTGATTTTCCTGTTATTTCTTCCACAATCGCACCGGTAATCTCACTTCCAAAGCCATATAACCAATGGGTCCCTGGTTCAAACAAAACTGGAACCTTAGAGATTGCACGAACCTCTTCCCGTAACGTTGGTCTTTCCTTGTTGATTGATAAGAGTGCCTTGCTCATGGCGGCGATCACTGGCTGATCGGAATTCACATCTGGGAACATACAGTAAGGTAAACCACAGGCCATGGTTACTACATCTTTGATGGTAATAGGATTTTCTAACGGAACAATCTCCAACTCATTATTATCACGAACTTGATATTTCATCATCTGCTTCCATTCTGGCAGATATTCGTAAATAGGGTCTGACAATAGAAAGCGTCCTTCCTCATATAACATCCCAATGATAGCATAGGTAAAAAGCTTCGTTGTGGAAGCCTGCCGAAACATAGACTGTGAATGAATCGGTTTCTTTGAATCTAAATCCGAATATCCGGCATGCCCTTCATAAATCAGATTACCATCTTTCATGATGGAGCATGCACATCCAGGTACCGTATTTCTTGCAAATTCCTGCAGCAACCGATCCATATTCTTAAAATCAGGCATAAACTAGCTCTCCCTTCCAATTATAACATTATGTTATTCATTCTGAAACATTAAATTGTTAAATCAATCCTTTTTCAGTGCCCATGGGATAAAATTTTGAATTGCAGCATCCCAAACCTTCCATTCATGTGCCCCAGACATCTCTTCATACTCTACTTCTATTCCGTTTTCTTTCATGAAAGCTATGTATCTTAACGCACAGTCATAGCTAAAGTCCTCGGTCCCAATCGTAGCATAGAATCTTGGTAAATCCGCCTTGGTTTCAAGAGCATGTGTCACCATATATCTTGTATCATTTTTTGTATCTAAGATATTCTCTAAACCACCCCACACGAGATTACATACCCCTTTGGGATCTTTTCTAGCATGTCTGGCAAATTCACCCTTACTCTCATCAAATATCTCATCAATAAAGGATATTCCTGAGAAGTTTGCAGCCGCCCCGAAGTATTCCGGTTGGTCAAAAGCCCATTTATAAGCTCCATAACCTCCCATGGACAGTCCCGCTACATAACGCTCCTCCCGTTTATTTGATATCGGAAGAAAGCAGTTTAATACCATCGGCAGTTCTTCTGTCAGATACGTGTAGTATTTATAACCATGAACCATATCACCATAAAAGCTGCTTCCACCAACTTCTGGCATAACGACTGCGATTTCATGTTCTTCTGCATATCGCTCGATACTTGTGTAGCGGATCCAATCTTGTGCATTACCCGCTCCTCCATGGAGCAGATATAACACTGGATAGGGCTTTATTGCTTTGCTGCTGTCATGGGGTACTATAACGTAAACATTTGTATGAAAACCAAGACTTTGTGGAAGAAAACTAAAATGCATCAATCCCATCTAATTCTCCTCCTCTCTCTTAGAATCTGAGACAATTCCCATCCAGTCAATAATTCTACGAAGCCATTCATCCCAGAATTCCCAGGTATGTCCCCCTGGTCCAGTCTCATAGGTTAATGGTAGACCTATTTCATCGGCATATTGTTTGTACAAAACGGTACCCTCATAGTAGGGATCCTCTGTTCCACAACAGCTAAATAACCGTGGCTTTACGATATCCGCTTCCACCAGCTCCTTAGCCAGCAACTTAAGATCATTTCTACTTCCTCTATAATCTTCTTCCGTACCGAAAGCTTCTAATGCAGGTCCTACCGCTCTTCCCCGGAAAAATCCCATTTCTGCTACATCAGCAGCACCAGACATTCCTGCTGCTGCATGAAAGAACTCAGGGCAATTTAGTACCCATTTAAATGTACCATGGGAACCCATCGAATTACCGACCACATATCGATCTTCTCTTCGATCGGATAGCGGAAAGACTGCCTGCATAACCTCCGGAAGCTCCTTGGAGATATAATCAAAATAGTTTTGGCCGTATTTCATATTGCTATAAAAGCTATTCTTTACCTCCGGCATGACAACCGCAAATCCACCATCCTGGCCATACCTCTCAATTCCAGTGTTCCGATAGTAGAAAGTACAGTCATCCGATCCACCGTGAAGAACATATAAGGTTTTGAATTTTTTACCCTTCTTATAGAACTCCTCAATTGGTTCCTTTGTACTCCAACGGCTATAGGTTGGTAGAACCACAGATACCTTAACCTGTTCTCTTAGTACCTGTGAGAAAAACGTGTAGTTAATTAATCCCATTCGTGTCCCCTCAATCCTTTCCTATTATTACATGACCTTTTTGATGTTGCCTCTCCAAGGGAGTGGTATCAAGTAAATGATCACCAATAGCTATTGCTTTGCATATAAAAAGGGTTGCCAAGAACATATTCTCTTAAGGCAACCCTTCTCTATTATTACTATTATTAATTCCGATATAAAACATTACACTGAAGTGCCTCATTTTATTATAAGACAAGCTAAAATTGTATGTCAACTATCATATATACATATCGTTATGAACTATAACAATATTATTGTCAAATATTTAACTTCTATTGTATCGTATTACCTAACACTTCAGCAATTGCTATCTTCATTATCGTTTCACCTGGGTAGTTCGCCGTTCATTTAATATAATCCGGTCCAAAACCGCTTTATAAACCAGTACGATCTGAGCATCAATATAACAGAATTTATTAGCCAAAAATTCATAAGCTTTGTAGATAAAGCAAATATTCATTAATAGCAACGCGATTATAGTCAATTCCGGCTGTATTGACCTCGCAATCAAAAATATAGTAGCGCCGAGATAGAACAAGAAGGCAAAGATAAAGTTGCGGCCGATACGAAATGCAAGAAGCATCGTTTCATTCAGACGATTATGCATTTTAGTTATTGACTTCAAATCTCTATATTTTAATTTATCATACATATCATTAAATATCGTCTGACTATCATTTGCCCTATTTACTACGCCTTTTTTAACATAGCTTGAATAACGATGATAGTTAACTTCACCCAACTCTTTGCTGATTAATTTTTTAAATACATTTGTCATACAATCACCTACTTCCTTTATAACCAATCAGATTCCAATGGATTTTATAACATAACTTCATTCTAATGTCTAGATAAAATTTGTTTCTGTAATACTATTATTCGCATAGGACACTAAATAAAACTCTGCAAATACTGCTACTCTTTCCTAATAATTGTATTCAATATTATGACCAATGACACTTTTAGTCTCTTACAAATCGGTACTTTGACATAATACGATTTTTTTATATAAAATAAGTCAAATATCGAAAAAATTATTTACAAATTGTTCACATTATATCCATACTATCAACATATATGAATTTTATAATTAGTATCATAGTAAGTAAATAAAACATAAAAAAGCTGATAAGATAATTTTTTTCATAAAATGAGCCCGGTAGCTACCCTCCCCCTGCTAACCGGGCTTCTCCTCTTTTATATCGCATTTGTAATCTTTTTACATGATCCCTACCTCCAAAGACATGTCTTAAATCTTCATTAATTTGCCATTTTACTACAGTAACTCCTACTATAGTTTATTTCACACTATTTTTTTGTAAAATAATAAAATTAATCCTTTTATCCAGTCCATACTTTTGGTATAATAAAATTTAGAAATAAATTTTAAAGAAACCAGGAGGTACAAATATGGCAACCGTAACTATCATGGACCACCCTTTAATTCAACATAAACTGGGCATCATGAGGCGTAAGGCAACATCAACAAAGGAGTTTAGGGATTTAGTATCTGAGGTTGCAATGCTGATCTGTTATGAAGCTACAAGAAACATTCATCTTACAGAGATCGAGATTGATACTCCTCTTACCCATACTATTGTGAAAGAAATTGAAGGTAAAAAACTTTGCATCGTTCCGATACTTAGAGCAGGTCTTCATATGGCAGATGGAATGCTCACCCTGATCCCGAATGCAAAAGTTGGACATGTTGGTTTATACAGAAATGAAAAGACTCTGGAACCGGTAGAATATTTCTGTAAACTTCCATCCGATGCAGCAGAACGCGAAATATATGTTGTAGATCCTATGCTAGCAACTGGAGGATCTGCGGTAGCAGCTATTAACCTATTAAAGAAAAGGGGTATAACTAAAATCCATTTCTTGTGTCTGATTGCGGCTCCGGAGGGTGTAGAGAAGTTGAAAAATGCACATCCTGATGTAGAGATATATATTGGCGCTTTAGATGAAAGATTAGATGAAAATGGTTATATTTTACCTGGACTAGGTGATGCTGGAGATAGAATCTACGGTACCAAATAACTAGAACTATAACAGGCAGTTAAGAATTTGATTGATACAAATTCTTAACTGCCACTTTTTTGAACTTACAATCCTTTTCACGATAAGCAGATTAGAAACTCAAGGGCTTCGCCCTTTCGTTCACGTTGCACTTATCAAATAAAGCCACAGGAATTGCTCATGCAAGCATGGCAATTCTTATGGCTTTGTTTGACTAATCTGCTTATCGTGAAAATTTGTAGATGGTTACGGAGTCGAATTCTTTGCCGGCTTGTAGCATGCAGGAAGGGAAGGACGGAATGTTGCAGGAGTCGGGGAAGAATTGTGTTTCAAAGCATACTCCATCTCTCTTCTGGTAGGTTACTCCACCCTTGCTGTTTTTCACCGGTGAAAGCATGTTGGCTGTGTAGAGCTGCATTCCAGGTAGATCTGTAAATATCTCCATCTTTCGTCCGCTCTTTTCATCAAGAAGCTCTGCCACCTTCTCAACTTCATGACTATTGGTATCAAGTACATAATTATGATCATAACCACCAGCTAATTTTAAGGGTTCATAATCAGCATCAATGTCTTGACTAATCGTCTTCATAGTTCTAAAATCCATCGGTGTTCCAGTAACATCACTGAGTTCACCAGTAGGAATCAAATCCTCATTGGTTGGAGTGAACTGGTTTGCCTTAATCCAAATCTTGTGATCTAATACGGATCCGGAATCATGACCACTCAAATTGAAATATGAATGGTTCGTTAGATTTACTATGGTATCCTTGTCGGACACAGCATAATACTCTATAACAAGTTCATTTGTCTCGGTAAGGCTATAGGTTACACTGATATCCAGATTTCCAGGAAATCCCTGCTCCATATGTGGACTAAGTCTTGAAAACTCAATACTCGTGATATCTTGTTCTTCATAAATTTCTGCTTCATACATGAATTTGTTATAACCTACAAAACCACCGTGCAGATTATTCTTACCATCATTTTTATCAAGCTCATATACTTTGCCGTTTAATTCAAAGGTTGCATTACTAATTCGATTACCATGCCTTCCAATAAAGGATCCAAACCCAGGACCGTTTTCTTCATAACCTGCTAAGTTTTCGAATCCCAAAGCTATATCTGCTACATTTCCTTTTGAGTCAGGAACATAGATTCCTACTATATTAGCACCATAATCTGTGAAGGTAACCTTCATTCCATTGTTGTTGGTAATGGTATATAAGGTTGCTTCTTCTCCTTTAGTTGTTTTACCAAATGGTTTCTGTATTATTTTCATTCTCATACTCCTCGCATTTCTTAATATAACTGCTATACAACTTCTCGTGCAAGCACGGTACCTTAGCATCGATTTACAGCGGATTAGAAGCTCTGATTCCTGCGGATTCAGAGCTCACGCTGCGCTTATCCACAAAAACCAGTACAACTTCTCGTGCAAGCACGGTACCTTAGCATCGATTTACAGCGGATTAGAAG
>CAYMLE010000048.1:8923-11601 GCA_964391115.1 uncultured Herbinix sp.
GAGCTCACGCTGCGCTTATCCACAAAAACCAGTACAACTTCTCGTGCAAGCACGGAAGTTGTATTGGTTTTTGTGGACTAATCCGCCTAACGTGAACATTATAACATAATGGTTATAAATAGCAAATAATATTTTGTTGATGGGGTGTCACTTGAGTTGATTTTTGGGGGGATGTTTTTGGCCTATGACTTATTGACAGGATTATATCGTAGTGCTATACTGTTACCACTTGATATAGGGGTTTTTGATTCCTGATATCAATATAATGAGTTTTAAGTGGTTAGGTGTCTATTGGTTTCATCCTGTTGTACATGAATAGTATTTATACTTTTTATGTTAAATAAACCTCAACAGCATGATATTCTAGATATCTGACATAATAGGGAAACAGGTTCAATGCCTGTACGGTCTCGCCGCTGTATTTGGGGAGCCCTTCCGACAGGAAATCAATATATCTCCTGTGAAGCCACTGGTATGTTCATCTTGACATCTATATTAGGATGTTAAAGTCGTGATCTAGCTGGGAAGGTTCGGAATGGTTAAGATCCATAAGTCAGAATACCTGCTTAAAACTAGTACCATAAGTTCCACGAGAGAATGGACAAGGGTACAATAGGAAGTAGTTTTCTTATTGTCCTTTTTTCTGATAGTGGAAAAAGGATTTTTTTATTGTCTTAACATATTCATGGAAGGAGAACGTTAATGGAACGGAATTTAAAAGTTATGAAATCTCTGATTGCAACGGCAATCTTTCTGGTAGCGGCTATCGTAATGATCTTGATATACCAGAATAACAACTCAGCAAACAAAGCTGTTGTAGGAAACAAAGATATTACAATCCATGTAATAGTCCCAGAGGAAGAATCAAAAAACTACGAGTTAAGCACGGATGCTGAGTTTTTACGACAGGCATTGGACGAAAATAATCTTATTGCAGGAGAAGAAGGAGCTTATGGCTACTTTTTAACCGCTGTTAATGGACGTACTGCTGATAGTGACAAACAGGAATGGTGGTGTATTACCAAATCCGGAGAAGATGTATTCACTGGAGTTGACCAAACACCGATCCAGGATGGAGAGGAATACGAATTAACATTAATGATAGGTTATTAATAAAGGATGGAGGCAACCATGAAAGTTAAAGATATCGTATTAATCGGAATGATGAGTGCAGTCCTTTTTACTGTTCAGGTTGCCCTCAGTTTTATCCCCAATGTTGAACTTATTTCCATCCTTATTATCCTTTGTACTCTATTCTTCAAATGGAAAACCTTATATATTATATATTCCTTTGTAATAGCCGAAGGATTCATCTATGGTTTTGGGCTCTGGTGGATAAATTACCTCTATATATGGACCGTTTTGTTTTTTATTACTATGTTGTTTCGCAAACAACGTTTCCCATATTTTTGGGCAATCCTCTCTGGTATATTTGGATTAAGCTTTGGTGCACTCTGCTCCATCCCTTATTTTTTTATGGGTGGAATTCCATCCATGGTAGCTTATTGGACCAGCGGAATTATATTTGATTTAATTCATGGTGTTTCTAATTATGTGTTGGCTCTTGTCTTGTTTCAACCATTATATCGACTTATGGAGTGGCTACTTCGCAAGTGGGAATTTGTATCATAACACCTAAAAAAGGTTATCCTTAAGGAAAACTTCCTTAAGGATAACCTTTAATCAATTTGTTTATAACAATATAGCCAATTCTTTATAACTTATATAGTTAAGAAAAAGGTACACTGTAAACGAATCTTGATTATAATCTTGTTACGTTAGTTGCCTGAGGACCCTTAGCTCCCTGAACTACTTCGAACTGAACTTCCTGGCCTTCTTCAAGAGACTTGAAGCCATCCATATCTAGACCGGAATAGTGTACGAATACATCGTTGCCCTGCTCATCAGAGATAAATCCAAAGCCTTTTTGATTGTTAAACCATTTTACTGTACCTTTGTTCATGTATAATTCCTCCAAAAAATATAATTTAATTGCCAATTATTTTAGCAACAAACTCATAATATCACTCTTTCACATCCATGTCAAACATTATTTGTCGACATAATTGTTTATTTGATATGCTTCTTCGGCAGAACAGACCTCATATTTGTGTAAATTAAACACATCCAAAGCTTTATTAAGGTCTGATAGCTTCATAATAATGGAGGTATCATTACCGGCGGTAGCGAGAGTGTACATGTATTCTACGCTAAGACAGGCTTCAAAGAGTACTTTTAGAACATTATGCAGTGTACCTGGTTTTTGAATTATTTTAACTGCTATTACATCGGTAAGTTTAGCTGAAAAGCCTTCTTCCTTTAATACTCTCCGTCCCTCTTCCGGATCGGATACAATCATTCTTAGCATACCATATTCTGTTGTGTCTGCTAGACTGATGGAAACGATATTAATGTTGTGCTTTATTAAGGTTTCTATAACACACTCTAGTCTACCCACTTTATTTTCAATAAATACCGACAGCTGCTTAATTACCATATTTTCCCTCCCCTATTGAAAAATTGTATCACCTAGATCATCATAACCTCTATTCAATTATATCGCGATCTCCCACCTTACAGAAGCATGTTTGTACCGAAAGCTAAGTGGGCCACAGTCTACACCAAATTTCTATTGTCTATAACCCGTTTGGCGAAAGCCAAATGGGTCATTACTTATA
>CAYMLE010000048.1:11701-17353 GCA_964391115.1 uncultured Herbinix sp.
AAATTTCTATTGTCTATAACCCGTTTGGCGAAAGCCAAATGGGTCATTACTTATATTAAATTTCTATTGTCTATAACCCGTTTGGCGAAAGCCAAACGGCTCATTACTTATATTAATTTTCTATTGTCTATAACCCGTTTGGCTTTGCCTTGACTCCTCGCTATTGTCTTTGGCTCCACCAGCTTAACCTTCACGGCAAGTCCCAGGGCGGATTGAAGCACATGGGCAATCTTCTTCGTAAGTCTCTCTAGCTCCTTGATCTCATCGGAGAAGAAACGTTCCTCCACCTCTACCTGGACCTCCAATATATCAAGATTATTCACACGGTCGACAATCAATAGATAATGTGGGCTAGTTTCACCCATTTCAAGCAAGGCTGCTTCCACTTGCGAGGGGAATACATTTACCCCTCGAATAATCAACATATCATCCGTACGGCCCTTGAAACGAGAAATTCGGGCCATGGTTCTACCACAGTCACATTTATCATAGGATATGCTGGTCAGATCCTTCGTACGATATCGAAATAAGGGCAGCGCTTCTTTTGTGATTGTCGTAAACACCAGCTCACCAATTTCTCCTTCCTCGCAAGGTTCGAGAGTATCTGGATTGATGATCTCTGGAAGGAAATGATCCTCATAAATATGAAGTCCCATATGATATTCACAATCTGCCGCAACACCGGGACCCAGAATTTCACTAAGTCCATAGATATCGAAAGCCTTCAGATGAAGCCTCTTTTCAATATCCTTCCTCATATTATCTGTCCAGGGCTCAGCTCCACAGATTGCAGCTTTCAGATGAATCTTATCAATCATATCGACCTCCTCCAAGCTTTCTGCTATATGAAGCAGATAGGAAGGAGTACAGGCTATCGCTGTTGCTTCAAAGTCCTCCATCATCGTAATCAGCCTCTGGGTATTACCAGTGGACATAGGAATTACAGTGGCACCGATATTTTCCGCACCATAGTGAAGACCTAGACCTCCAGTAAATAAACCATAGCCATAGGCAATCTGAATTCGGTCATGTCGTTCAATACCAGCCATGGCCAGTACTCTGGCAACGCACTCCTGCCATATCTCGATATCTCTTCTGGTATAGCCCACTACGGTAGCCTTACCGGTAGTTCCAGAGGAGGCATGGACTCTAACTATCTCAGATTGGGGTACTGCAAATAGACCGAAGGGATAATTGTCCCTGAGATCCTCTTTTGTTGTAAAGGGAAGCCTATGCAGATCCTCAATTCCATTAATATCACCTGGTTCTATGCCAATTTGTTGCATCTTTTTGCGGTAGAACTCAACACTATGATATACACGGCTAACCATCTTCTTAAGCCTGGCGCTTTGAAGCTTAGAAAGCTCCTCACGGCTCATACACTCTTTGGTTTCATTCCATATCATGATATTACATCCTCCTGCTCCGCAACAATATAGCCCTTATCCCTCAAACTCTTTGCTGTTTTTACCAAATCATCCGTATTCACTATCATCAATGGTACTTTGCCGTTTCTTAAAACGATGGAATATATATAATTAATTCCCAGACCGGCCTCAGCTATAACATGGAGCATACCATCCAGCACCCCCGGCTTATCCTCTAACTCTACCGCGACTGCATCCGATACCCTCACAGCAAATCCCTTATCCATTAAGAGAGTCTTTGCTTTCTCAGGCTGATCAACGACCATTCGAAGTATGGCAAACTCTGGTGTATCAAAGGACGCAATCGCCCTTAAATTAATGTGGTAATCCTTTAACACAGAGGTAACTCCGGCCAGACTACCTATTTCATTCTGCACAAAAACGGATAGTTGTTTGATCATAGTAAAAACCCCCTTTTTACTTTAAATTGTATCCTACTTCAAAAGCCTTCTTATTAATCTCTCTGGTTTTCGCAGGCACTGTGTCTTCAATAACCTGTAACCAATCCTCTTTTGAGAAATCCATATGCTGTGCCGCAATGCCAAGGACAATCACATTAAATACTCGGCTATTTCCAAGCTTTTTGGCTTCTTCCATAGCATCTACCTTAAATACTCTGTGTGTTTTTCCCAAATCCTCCAGAATATCTTCCGGGTACTTAACAGCACCGATTACAACCGGCATAGGATCAATTCTTTGATCATTGACAACGATAGCACCATCCTTCTTTAGATAATGTGCATACCTAAGTGCTTCTAACCGTTCAAAGGCTATCAGGACATCTGCCTGCCCCTCCTCTATAATCGGTTCATAGACCTTTGTTCCATATCGTACAAAGGTTACTACACTTCCACCCCTTTGGGCCATTCCATGGACTTCGGACAGCTTGACATCATATCCAGCTTGTATTGTAAGGGCACCAAGAATTCTACTAGTAAGCAAAGTTCCCTGACCACCAACACCTACGATCATAATATTTTTTATTTGCATGACAATCCTCCCTATCTTACCTGTACCATTTCTATTGCTCCGAATTTACACATCGTCTCACATAATCCGCAGCCATTACACATAGTATCGTTAATCACGATATCCCCATTTTCTTTCTTGGTTATGGCGGGACAGCCAGGCTTCATGCACATACCACACTTTTTACATACTTCATTGTCCACACGATATTGCTTAGAAGTAGGTGCTTTATCTAACAGGACACAAGGAGCCTGGGCGATAATCACCACAATTTCCTCCAATGCGGTCGCTTCCTTAATCGTCTTTTCTAGGGTAACCGTATCAAAGGCATTGATCACATAGACATTCTTTACGCCTACCGCTTTACAAAGAGCCTCCAAATCTACCATATTGGTTGGTTCGCCCTTTAAGGTCTTTCCCGTTGCGGCATGGTCTTGATGACCAGTCATACCGGTGGTTGAATTATCCAATATCATAACGGTACCGGTACTCTTATTGTAAACCATATTAATCAAGGAATTAATGCCTGTATGTAGGAAGGTGGAATCACCAATAACAGCCACCCAGTTCTTAATATAATCCTTACCCTTGGCTTTCTCCATACCATGAAGGGAGGATATGCTAGCACCCATGCAAATGGTTGTATCAATAACACTAAGTGGAGCCACAGCACCTAGAGTGTAGCAGCCGATATCACCAGCACCATGAATCTTTAATTTATTTAAGATCGAATATACACTTCTATGGGGACATCCGGGGCATAGTATTGGAGGACGATTAGGAACCTGAGCAGCTGGAATCGTATACAGCTTCTCACCCTTAATGGCTCTTCGTAAGAGGTTCGCAGAATACTCTCCCTGTACTGTAAGGATATCCTTACCTACAGCCGTAATCCCCCAGGATTTTACTTGTTCCTCAATGATTGGATCCAGTTCCTCCACAATATAAAGCTCTTCTACCTGGGAAGCAAATTCTTCAATCAAACGCCTTGGCAGAGGATTTACAATTCCTAGCTTTAACACACTGGCCTCAGGAAGCGCTTCTTTCACATATTGATATGGGATACCGGAGGTAATCACACCGATTTTTCTGTCTCCATATTCTACTCGATTAATCGAAAAATCGCAGCTGTCCTTAATCAGGGCTGCTTCTCTACTCTCTACTAACAGATGACGGCCTTTGGCATTTCCAGGCATCATGACATTCTTAGCTACATCTCTAACATAGGGCTTATCTTCTACCTCTATTCTATCGTTTAGCTCCACCATGCCTTGAGAGTGAGATAGTCTGGTCGTTGTACGAATGATAACGGGAGTATCATATTTTTCGCTGAGAATAAAAGCAAATTTAACAAATTCCTTGGCTTCGTAACTATCAGAAGGTTCCAGCACTGGTACCTTGGCTGCTCTTGCCACTGCTCTAGTATCCTGCTCGTTTTGTGAACTATATAATCCAGGATCATCTGCTACGATAGTTACTAAGCCTCCGGTAACTCCAATATAGGAAGCGGTAAACAAAGGATCTGCCGCTACATTTAAACCTACATGCTTCATAGAGGCCAAGGCTCTTACACCACTGATCGAAGCGCCGATAGCTACCTCCATCGCCACCTTCTCATTCGGTGACCATTCTGAATAAATCTCATCATATTTAACAATATTCTCACTTATTTCTGTACTAGGTGTACCCGGATATGCCGCTGACACTTTACAACCAGCCTCGTAGGCCCCTCGAGCAAAGGCTTCATTTCCGAGCATAATAACTTTTTCTGCCACGTTTCGTACTCCTTTCTTATGTAACCGGAACTTATTCCTGAAGATACTTAAATAAAAACCTTATAATATGTAGGTTCAAAAACCACAATGAATTTCAATCGTGTCATCTTACGAAAGTCAACAAATCGTTTGCATCTTACGTAGATCCGTAACCCTTTTCGCTTTTCCTTCAAATCGTTGTAAACTTCTTGGTGCTTCTAATTTTATCATAGCATCAATTCCCAATACAACCTTTAGTTTTGATCGGATTCTCCGTTCCAGTTCCCCGAGCTTCCCATAGGAATCCAGCAGGGATTCATCTGCCAGCTCTACCTTTATTTCCATCGTATCAAGATGATTCTTGCGGTCGACGATAATTTCATAATGGGCCCCAATTTCAGGAACGCTTAGTAAAACCTCCTCGATCTGGCTAGGAAATACATTCACACCACGAATAATCAACATATCATCGGAACGACCGGATAGATTCTCCATTCGGACCGTCGTTCGACCACATTTGCAGGGCTCATACATAAGCCTTGAGATATCTTTGGTACGATAACGGATTAAAGGTAAGGCTTCCTTTGTAACACAGCTTATAACCAATTCACCCTTCTCGCCTGGAGGTAGTACCTCGCCAGTATCCGGATCGATAATCTCTGGTATAAAATGGTCCTCATTGATATGCATACCACATAGTTCCAGACATTCACCAGATACGCCAGGTCCAAGCAGCTCACTCATGCCATAATTCTGGGTAACCTTAATTTCCTTGCCCCAGAGCTTATGCATCTCATCTCGCATAGGTTCCGTCATTCCCTCACCGCCAAAAAGACCGATTTTAATCTTGAGATCACTGGTAGGGTTGATACCCAACTGCTTAGCCACCTCCGCAATATGAAGTGCATAGGAAGGTGTTGCTACTAGGAGAGTGCTACCGAAATCCTTCATATACATAAGCTGCTTCTCCGTATTACCACAGGAAGCGGGACATACGCTAGCACCAATGTTCTCTAAGCCATAATGAAGTCCCAGCGCGCCGGTAAACATTCCATAGCCGAAACAGATCTGAGCCACATCCTCATCGGAGGCTCCACCCATGGTCGCTATTCTCGAGACACATTCCGTCCAGGTCTCCATATCCTTCCTAGTATAACCAACAACGGTTGGTTTTCCGGTTGTTCCTGATGAAGCATGAATACGGATTAGGTCCTTTTTAGGAACTGCAAACAATCCAAAGGGATAGTTATCCCTTAAATCCTGCTTGGTTGTAAACGGTAGCTTATGTAAATCCTTCAGATTTTTGATATCCTCACATTTGATACCGGCAGCATCCATTTTTGCTCGATAGGCCGGTACCTTCTCATAGCACCTATGCAGGGTTTCCTTTAATCTTGTAAATTGAATTACTTCCATTTCATCTCTGGAAAGAGTCTCTTCCTTCGCCCAGATCATTTCATTTATCCCCCTTTGTCTGACATTGACTTTGATATATTGAGGTC
>CAYMLE010000049.1:0-14213 GCA_964391115.1 uncultured Herbinix sp.
TAAAGGTAAGGCTTCATAATAAGGAAAGTAATGAGATAAATGAACATGATATTTTCATGGGCGATCTGCCGTTAATGACGGCAACGGGTACCTTTGTCATCAATGGCGCAGAGCGAGTTATTGTTAGCCAGCTGGTACGTTCCCCCGGTATCTATTATGCAGTTGATCACGATAAAATCGGTAAAGAATTATTTTCTTCCACGGTAATACCAAATAGAGGAGCATG
Source organism: uncultured Herbinix sp. (assembly GCA_964391115.1). Taxonomy (GTDB): domain Bacteria; phylum Bacillota; class Clostridia; order Lachnospirales; family Lachnospiraceae; genus Mobilitalea. The sequence continues at coordinate 227 of CAYMLE010000049.1, forward strand.
GTTGGAATATGAAACAGATTCCAATGATGTTTTTTACGTACGTGTTGACCGTAATAGAAAGGTTCCGATTACTACCTTTATCAGAGCGTTAGGATATGGAACAAATGAAGAGATTAAGCAGCTGTTTGGAGAAGAGCCTAAGATTTTAGCAAGTCTTGCGAAGGATCCTAGTACAGCAAAGGACCCATCCGGAAGCTATCAGGATGGTCTGCTTGAATTATATAAAAAACTCCGTCCTGGTGAACCCTTGGCGGTGGAGAATGCTGAATCCTTGTTAAACAGCATGTTTTTCGATGCAAGAAGATATGACCTGGCTAAGGTAGGCAGATATAAGTTTAATAAGAAGCTTGCTTACCGTAACCGTATCGTAGGCTTTGTTTTGGCTGAAGATGTGGTAGACCGCTCTACTGGTGAGGTTCTAGCAGAAGCAGGTACTCAGATTACGAATGATCTAGCAGTTCAGATTCAAAACGCCGCAGTGCCCTCCGTTATGGTACAAGCGGAAGAACGGAATGTTAAGGTATTATCCAACATGATGGTGGATATTTCTTCTTATGTTCCAAATATAGACAAGAAGGCACTGGGAGTTACCGAAGAGGTATATTATCCAGTGTTAAAGAAATTGTTAGAGGAGAACACCTCTGAAGCTGACGTTGAGGATGCGATTAAGAAAAATATCAGTAGTCTTATTCCTAAGCATATAACGAAGGAAGATATTCTTGCTTCCATTAACTACAATATTCATCTTGAATACGGTATCGGATATGCCGATGATATTGACCATTTAGGTAACCGTAGAATTAGAGCGGTTGGTGAGCTGCTACAGAACCAGTACCGTATTGGTTTATCTAGAATGGAACGTGTTGTTAGAGAAAGAATGACAACTCAGGATATCGAGGGTATTAGCCCTCAATCCTTAATTAACATTAAACCGGTAACAGCAGCAGTGAAGGAGTTCTTTGGAAGTTCCCAGCTGTCTCAGTTCATGGATCATCATAACCCTTTGAGTGAATTAACTCATAAGAGACGTCTATCGGCGTTAGGACCTGGTGGTTTATCCCGTGACCGTGCTGGTTTCGAGGTTCGTGACGTTCACTATTCCCATTATGGAAGAATGTGTCCGATTGAGACCCCAGAAGGACCCAACATTGGTCTGATTAACTCCCTTGCTACTTATGCAAGAATTAATGAATATGGCTTTATCGAAGCTCCTTATCGTACGCTGGATAAGACAGATCCGACTAACCCTAGGGTTACGGAAGCGGTTATCTACCTGACGGCGGATGAGGAAGATAAATATATAGTTGCCCAAGCAAATGCTGAGCTGGATGAAAACGGATATTTCATAGGAAATAGTATCTCCGGTCGTTATAAAGAAGAAACCTCTCAGTATGAAAAGGCTAAGGTTGATTTGATGGACGTATCTCCGAAGATGGTATTCTCCGTAGCTACGGCATTGATTCCCTTCTTAGAGAATGACGATGCGAACCGTGCTCTTATGGGTGCCAACATGCAGCGTCAGGCAGTTCCATTGTTAATGACAGAGGCACCAGTAGTTGGAACAGGTATCGAAGCAAAAGCTGCCATCGACTCTGGCGTTTGCGTATTAGCAAAAAAATCCGGTGTAGTTGACAGGGTAACTGCAAGAGAAGTTGTTATTAAAAATGATGATGGTTCCAAATCCTCTTACCGTATGATTAAGTTCACTAAGAGTAACCAAGGAACCTGTATCAATCAGAGACCGACTGTTAAGAAGGGTACTCGGATTGAGGCTGGCCAGGTAATTGCAGATGGTCCTTCCACCTCTAAGGGAGAGCTTGCTTTAGGAAAGAACCCGTTAATCGGATTCATGACTTGGGAAGGTTATAACTACGAGGATGCTGTTCTTCTTAGTGAGCGTTTGGTACAGGAGGATGTATATACCTCCATTCATATCGAAGAGTATGAAGCTGAGTCTAGAGATACTAAGCTGGGACCGGAAGAAATTACAAGAGATGTACCAGGTGTCGGTGATGATGCTCTTAAGGATTTGGATGAGAGAGGAATCATTCGTATTGGTGCAGAAGTTCGTGCGGGTGATATCTTAGTTGGTAAAGTTACACCCAAGGGTGAGACTGAGCTTACCGCTGAGGAACGATTACTTCGCGCTATCTTTGGTGAGAAAGCACGAGAAGTAAGGGATACTTCCCTTCGTGTTCCTCACGGTGAATATGGAATAATTGTTGATGCGAAGGTATTTACAAGGGAAAATGGTGATGAGCTATCTCCCGGTGTGAATCAGACCGTTCGTGTATATATTGCACAGAAGAGAAAAATCCAGGTTGGCGATAAGATGGCTGGTCGTCATGGTAACAAGGGTGTTGTATCCAGAGTATTACCGGCAGAGGATATGCCTTTCCTCCCGAACGGAAGACCCCTTGATATTGTTTTAAATCCCCTGGGTGTACCGTCCCGTATGAATATCGGACAGGTGCTTGAAATCCATCTTTCCCTAGCGGCTAAGGTGCTTGGTATTGACATTGCTACACCAGTATTCGATGGTGCTAACGAGTTTGACATTATGGATACTCTGGAAGTAGCCAATGACTTTGCAAATACCCCATGGGAAGATTTTGAACAAAAATATAAAGATGCGTTGGATCCTGAACTCATAGATTATCTCCGTGAACATCCGGAGAATAGTGAAGATTGGAAGGGTGTTCCGATCAATCGTGATGGTAAGGTAAGACTTCGTGATGGTAGAACTGGCGAATACTTTGATGGATCTGTAACAGTAGGTTTCATGCATTATCTGAAGCTTCATCATCTAGTAGATGACAAGATTCATGCCCGTTCCACTGGACCTTACTCCTTAGTAACTCAGCAGCCACTGGGTGGTAAAGCTCAATTTGGTGGACAGCGATTTGGTGAGATGGAGGTTTGGGCACTCGAGGCTTATGGTGCGGCTTATATCTTACAGGAGATTTTAACTGTGAAATCGGATGATGTTACCGGTCGTGTCAAGACCTATGAAGCCATCATAAAAGGTGAGAATATCTCTGAACCTGGTATTCCGGAATCCTTTAAGGTTCTATTAAAGGAGCTTCAATCCCTTGCTTTAGATGTTACTGTGTTAGATGAACTGGGTAATGAAGTTCGCATGACAGAAAGCATCGACTTTGGTGATTCAGACCTTACACCATTAATTGAAGGCGACAATAATAACTTCAGATATGACGAAGGTTATGAAGAAGCCGGCTTCACTCAAACAAATGCCGAAGAGGTTGAAACGGAAATATTTGATATTTATGAAGAAGAACCGGACGATGCTGAGGAATTGGATAGTGGTGAGTATGAAGAGGATGATTTTGCTGAGGAAGAAGACGAATAATAAAAAAATCCTAACTTCAAAGCCATTAGGCAATTGTCAGGATGTCATAGCTAATAGTAATTAACGAAGGGAGACCCAAGGATGCCTGAAATAATGAATAATAGCGCCCAGGAAATAACCTATGACGCAATCAAGATCGGTTTAGCTTCACCGGAAAAGATTAGAGAATGGTCAAAGGGTGAAGTAAGAAAGCCCGAGACGATTAACTACAGGACTCTCAAGCCCGAGAAGGATGGTTTGTTCTGTGAACGAATCTTTGGACCTAGTAAAGATTGGGAATGTCATTGTGGTAAATATAAGAAAATTAGATATAAGGGTGTTGTGTGTGACCGTTGTGGTGTAGAAGTCACCAAAGCTAGTGTACGCCGTGAGAGAATGGGTCACATTGAACTCGCTGCTCCAGTTTCCCATATTTGGTATTTCAAAGGAATACCAAGCCGTATGGGTCTGATTCTTGATCTTTCTCCCAGAACGTTGGAGAAGGTGCTGTACTTTGCTTCCTATATCGTATTGGATAAAGGAACCACTGAACTGCAGTATAAGCAGATCATGAATGAGAAGGAAAAACAGGAAGCGATTGAAAAGTATGGTTATAATAGCTTCCGTGTAGGAATGGGTGCAGAATCGATTATGGAGCTTCTACAGGCCATTGATCTGCCGAAGGAATCCAAGGAATTGAAAAAAGGATTAAAGGACTCTACTGGTCAAAAACGTGCAAGGATTATTAAACGTTTAGAAGTAGTAGAAGCTTTCCGTGAATCCGGTAATAAGCCGGAATGGATGATTCTATCCGTGGTTCCAGTTATTCCTCCGGACCTGCGTCCGATGGTTCAGTTGGATGGTGGACGTTTTGCCACCTCCGATATGAATGACCTGTACCGTAGAATTATTAATCGTAACAACCGTTTGAAGAGACTTCTGGAGCTAGGAGCTCCGGATATCATCGTTCGCAATGAGAAAAGAATGCTACAGGAAGCTGTAGATGCGTTAATCGATAATGGCAGAAGAGGAAGACCGGTAACCGGTCCTGGAAACCGTGCATTAAAATCCCTATCCGATATGTTAAAGGGTAAACAGGGACGTTTCCGTCAGAACCTGCTTGGTAAACGTGTAGACTACTCCGGCCGTTCTGTTATCGTTGTAGGACCAGAATTAAAGCTATATCAGTGCGGACTGCCTAAGGAAATGGCAATCGAGTTATTTAAACCCTTCGTTATGAAGGAGTTGGTTGCAAGAGGCACTGCCCATAATATAAAATCAGCTAAAAAGATGGTAGAAAGACTCCAACCCGAGGTATGGGATGTATTGGAGGAGGTTATTAGGGAACATCCGGTTATGCTTAACCGTGCTCCTACCCTTCACAGACTTGGTATCCAAGCATTTGAGCCGGTATTGGTAGAAGGTAAGGCAATTAAGCTTCATCCTCTCGTATGTACCGCTTACAATGCGGACTTTGATGGTGACCAGATGGCGGTACATTTACCGTTATCCGTAGAAGCTCAGGCAGAATGCCGCTTCCTATTACTATCTCCGAACAACCTGCTGAAGCCCTCGGATGGTGCACCGGTAGCAGTTCCTTCTCAGGATATGGTCCTTGGTATCTATTACCTGACCATAGAAAAGGATAACGAGACTGGTAGACTTAATTCCTTTAAGAATGTAAATGAAGCTATCTTGGCCTATGAAAATGGTGTAATTTCTCTTCATGAGCCGATTCAAGTTCGTATGTTCGGAATAAATATCAGGGGTGAAAAGCAGAGCAAATTAGTAAAATCTACCCTTGGACGATTTATCTTTAACGAGATTATTCCTCAGGATCTTGGCTTTGTTGACCGAACGAAGGAAGAGAATTTCTTAGAGATGGAGATTAACTTCCTAGTAGGTAAGAAACAGCTTAAACCGATTCTAGAAAAAGTAATTAATATCCATGGTGCTACTCAGACAGCGGAGCTTTTGGATGCTGTTAAATCCTTGGGTTATAAATACTCAACGAAAGCCGCTATGACAGTATCAATCTCTGACATGAAGGTACCGGATGAGAAGAAAATAATTATTGCAAAAGCAGAAGAAACGATTGAAAATATAGCTAGAGAATATAGACGTGGTAGGATGACGGAGGAAGAGCGTTATAATACCGTTATCGAGACCTGGAAGGAAGCAGATAAGATTCTAACCGATACACTGCTTTCTGGTCTGGATCGTTTTAATAATATTAAGATGATGTCTGACTCTGGTGCCCGTGGTTCCGATAAGCAGATTAAGCAGCTAGCCGGAATGCGTGGTCTTATGGCAGATACTTCTGGTCGTACCATTGAGTTACCAATTAAATCCAACCTTCGTGAAGGTCTGGACGTATTGGAGTACTTTATCTCCGCCCATGGCGCCAGAAAGGGTCTATCCGATACCGCTCTTAGAACCGCTGACTCTGGTTACCTAACCCGTCGTCTGGTAGACGTATCACAGGATCTGATTATCCGTGAGAGAGACTGTTGTGAGCACGAGGAAGAGATCCATGGTATGGTGATTAAAGCCTTTACCGATGGTAAAGAAGTAATTGAAGGACTAGAGGAGAGAATAACAGGTAGATTCTCTTGTGAATCCATATATGATGAGAATGGTGAGATGATTGTAAAAGCCAATCATATGATTACTCCTAAGCGGGCAGCGAGAATTATGGCTACCAACGTAGAGAAGATTAAGATCCGTACCATCATATCCTGTAAATCCCATATCGGCGTTTGTGCTAAATGTTACGGCGCTAATATGGCTACCGGCGAAGCAGTACAGGTTGGCGAAGCAGTTGGTATTATCGCAGCGCAGTCCATCGGTGAACCCGGTACACAGCTTACAATGCGTACCTTCCATACCGGTGGTGTGGCTGGTGACGATATCACACAGGGTCTTCCCCGTGTCGAGGAATTATTCGAGGCAAGAAAGCCTAAGGGTCTTGCAATTATTGCAGAGTTCGGCGGCGTAGTGGCCATTAAGGATACGAAGAAAAAGCGTGAGGTTATCATAACAAATAACGACACCTTAGAATCGAAAGCTTACTTAATTCCATATGGCTCAAGAATAAAGGTTATGGATGGCGATATTCTGGAGGCTGGTGATGAGCTGACCGAAGGTAGTGTAAATCCTCATGACATCTTAAAGATTAAGGGTGTTCGTGCCGTACAGGATTACATGATTCAGGAGGTACAGAGAGTTTACCGTCTTCAGGGTGTAGAAATCAATGATAAACATATTGAGGTTATCGTTCGCCAGATGTTAAAGAAAGTACGTATCGAGACGAATGGAGATACAAGCTTCCTGCCTGGTACCCTAGTTGATATTCTGGAATATGAAGATGAGAATAAAAAGGTGATGGAACAAGGCCTTGAGCCGGCAGATGGTAGACAGGTAATGCTTGGTATCACGAAGGCATCCCTTGCAACCAACTCCTTCCTATCAGCAGCATCCTTCCAGGAGACCACTAAGGTTCTAACAGAAGCAGCCATTAAGGGTAAGATTGACCCGTTAATTGGTCTGAAGGAAAATGTTATTCTTGGTAAGCTAATCCCTGCTGGTACTGGTATGAAGAGATACCGCAGCGTGAAGCTGGATACCGATCTAAAAGAGGAATATATGCTTTCTGAGGATCTAGAGGGCGATGGTAATTATACTGGAGAATTTGATACCTTTGAATACCCTGCAGATAGTTTTGATGAAAAAGAGTATTATGATGAAGGCATCGAAGGCATTGAAGACTTTGATATCGAAGACGGAATTCCAGAAGTCGTATATAGTGAAGACCGATATGCGAAGGATGGCGATACTCTCCAACGAGAGGATGCTGTTCCTGGAGTTGATGATGCCCATGTAAATTATGGTGAGAATAGCCATAATGACGGAGATTGGACTGAGACTGAGTTTAACCTAAAGGGTATTGTTGAAGATGATTATAGTGATGGACTGTAAGAAGTCTACACTATAAAAGAAATGAAATTCTTAATGAATGCCAATTGGATTGATAAAGTCCAAAACTTATAATATATGTTATGAATCGGCTGCCAAGTAGATATGCTTGGCAGCTTTTTTGATTATTAATGGTTGCTTTTGTAAAAAAAGTTATGTATTATGTTAATGTATATTTACCGAATGTTTAGGATGTAATCAACGGGTACAGATAAGATGAATGGAAGAGAGTTAGCTAACAAGGAAAGAAAAGATACATAGATGATGATTAGTGTAAAAGTAAAGATAAGATGCATTGATATGAGTCGACTATCAGGTAAAGAGAAGATGCATTGATTAGAGTTGACTATCAGGTAAAGAGAAGATGCATTGATGAAAGTCAGCTATAGGAAAGATATATGTATTGATAAAAGGTGTAATTAACAAATATAGATATATTACATAGGTAAGAGATGTAGGGAAGCAATACCGATATGAAAGGATGAGGACAGGATGGATTATGAAGTAAGATATCAGCAGTGGTTAACAGACCCATATTTTGATAAGGCTACCAGAGCTGAACTGGAAGCTTTGAAAGGAAATGAGAAAGAAATTCGGGAGAGATTCTATCGAGATCTTGAATTTGGAACAGGAGGTCTCAGAGGGATATTAGGTGCCGGTGTTAACCGGATGAATCTATATACAGTAAGAAGAGCAACCCAAGGCTTAGCAAATTGCATAAAGAAAGAACGTGGAGAGCAAAAGGGTGTAGCCATAGCCTATGATTCTAGAAGGATGTCACCAGAGTTTGCATTAGATACTGCTCTATGTCTTGCGGCAAATGGAATTAAGGCGTATCTGTTCGAAAGCTTAAGACCGACACCAGAGCTGTCCTTTGCTGTTCGAGAGCTTGGCTGTATCGCCGGTATCGTTATAACCGCCAGCCACAACCCTCCGGAATATAACGGATATAAGGTGTATTGGGAGGATGGTGCGCAGATTACTTCACCCAAGGATGTAGAGATCATCCAAGAAGTAAACGCGATCACAGATTTTTCGGAAGCAAAAACCATGGCGAAGGAGGAGGCGTTAGAAAAGAATCTTCTTATAACCATTGGTCAAGAAATCGATGAAAAATATATCGCAGAGCTAAAGAAACTGGTGATTAATCCAATCAGTGAAGAGGGGAAAAAATTAAAGATTGTATATACACCTCTTCATGGAACCGGTAATCTTCCAGTACGCAGAATCTTACAGGAGCTAGGCTTTGAACAGGTCTATGTGGTTCCAGAGCAGGAACTACCAGACTCGGAATTCTCAACAGTAGCATACCCGAATCCAGAAGATCCTAAGGTGTTTAATTTGGCTCAGGAGTTAGCGAAAGAAGTTGGGGCTGATCTCATTCTTGCTACGGATCCAGATGCAGATCGATTGGGAATTCAGGTAAGAAATGAAGCAGGAGAATTCGTATTATTTAATGGTAATATGTCTGGAGCCTTACTTGCGGAATATCAGTTCTCTCAATTAGCGGAGCATGGGAACTTACCTGATAATGCAGCATTGATTAAAACAATAGTAACCGGTAATATCGCAGACCGAATTGCAGAATATTATAAGGCTAGACTTATTGAGACTTTAACCGGATTTAAATATATTGGTGAACAGATTAAGATATTTAAGGAAACCGGATGCAATGAATATATCTTTGGTTATGAAGAAAGCTATGGATGCTTGATTGGCACTCATTCCAGGGATAAAGATGCTGTTGTTGCAGTTATGGCTCTCTGTGAAGCTGCAGCATATTACAAAACGAAGGGCATCACCCTGTATGAACAGATGAATCATATCTATAAGAAGTATGGTTATTATAAAGAAGATCTAACTTCAGTCACCTTGAAGGGGATGGAAGGTGTAGAGAAAATCAAATCCATTATGGAAGCGTATCGCAGTAATTCTCCGAAGGAAGCAGGAGGCTACCAGATTCTGAAGATTAGAGATTACAAAGCTGATACAATTACAGATATGAAAACCGGCGATATAGTACCAACCGGACTTCCTAAATCCGATGTTTTGTATTTTGAATTTGAGGAGGATGCGTGGTGTGCAATCCGTCCCTCCGGAACAGAGCCGAAGATTAAGTTCTACTTTGGCGTGAAGGGTAGCAATGATGAGGATGCCAAGTCTAAACTGAAACGGCTGATGAAGGATGAAGTGTTCCAGGTAAGTTAATTAGGAAAGCAAGAATAGACATAAAAGCTCGTAAATACGGGCTTTTTGTCGATAAGATCAAGTTTATGCGAGTGTTAAATGAGCAGCAGATTTAATGATACTTTTGTTTGGAATAAGTTCAGAACGTAATAAAGATGACAGATGAAATGTTAAAAAATAGATGCTTTACTTTAGAAGGAGGCTTACGAGTTTGTTGAGCCTCTTTTAATTATGGTAATTTGGATTATTATCGTTAATGCTATAAACACTGCAGATAAAAGAGTTGTTATAATCTACTTCGGGTTCTACCTGTTCCGTAAGCAGATGGAATACCGTTACCGTATCATGCCTTACATCTATGCACAGAGTATCAAGGCTTCTGAGGCAGGAATACCGGTGGTTCGATCCATGTTTGTGGAATTCCCGGAGGACAGAAATTGTCTGGGGCTAGAGGATCAGTATATGTTTGGCGATGATATTCTGGTAGCACCCTTGTTTGAGGACAACCAAACAGAACGGTCTGTATATCTACCGGAAGGACGTTGGATTGACTTGCAAAACGCCGAGACTTGTTATGAAGGTGGTAGATGGATGGATCTGCCTGCAGGTGAGCTTATGGGTATTGCTTTGGTACGTGAAGGAGCAGTGCTTCCGATGGTAGACAGTGCATTAACCACTAGCAAGATTGACTGGAATACCTTGAAGTATCATTGGTTTACAACAGATGGTTCAACATGTACCGGTACCGGACTGGATGCTAACAGTAAGAAAGTATTTGGACTAAATACTGAGGTATTAAAGACACTTGAAGTGGTAAAGCATGAGGTTAAATAGTAATTGAAATAATAGTTTAAAGTAATATAATAGAGAATATAGAATGTAAATTAAAAAGTACCCTTTCTAAGTATTTTGTTAGCACTTTAACGAATGCATTGGAAAGGGTGTTTTTTGTTGCACAGAATTTGAATCCCATAGGAATATATATCTTACTACTTGAATCTTCTATTTGTTTTGTTATAATAAGGAAAAACATAGGAAATGAACCATTATGGAGAAACATAATAATTCTTCCAGTAAAATAAAGAACAGAAGAGGATGATGATAATGTTAAAAAATATTATGTGTTTTGGCGATTCGAATACTCATGGTTTTATTGCTGGTAGCGGAAATAGATATGACGAATATACAAGATGGACAAGGTTGCTACAAAAAAATCTTGGGGTTGACTATTATGTAATAGAAGAAGGAATGAATGGTCGTACAACAGTATTTGATGATCCAGATATGAAGAGCGTTAATGGTAGTAGCATTCTTGAGGCCTGCCTCTCCTCCCATAAGCCACATGATCTAGTAATCATCATGTTAGGTACAAACGACACAAAGGAGAGATTTTGTGCTTCGGTAAAGGATATTGCCCTAGGTTTAGAGAAACTGGTACAGATGACGCGTAGTTTTGAGCCTAAGGTTAAGGAGCTTCTTATAGTTTCGCCCATTCATATTAGTGATAGTATTACGAAATCAAATTATTGTGATTCCTTTGGAGGAATGAAAGGCGCAGAGAAATCCAGGCGATTGGCAGCAGAGTACCAAAGGGTAGCCGAGGAATATCAGTGTCACTTCTTGGATGCGGCAGACGTTTGCGTAGCAGACGATACCGATGCTATACATCTTGATGTAAAGGGGCACGCAGCCTTGGCGGATGCTATGTATAGTAAGATTAAAGAGATAGAGAACACTATTTTATAAAAATATGAAATAGAGATGGCATAATAAGCTATGTTTAGAGGAACTAAGAGAAATGTGCACGCAAAAGCAATGAGTCTGATAAATACAAGTGAGATATAGTTAATGAATAAGGAAGTATGTGTGTGGTAAAAGATGAGAAAGTAAATACCTTAGATAAGGATAGCCCGGTGGATATGATTGAGGTCAATCATAATCACCGGGCTATCATGTATCAAAGTTTATTTATGATTAAAATTATATTAGTTAGCAATAAACTAGACTAGTTTTTGACCACAATTCGGGCAAAAATTGGCTGCTCCGGACTTCTGACCGCAGTTTGGACAGAAGTTGGGTTTTGTGGCATCACCGTTTGCCTGATTCTGCGGGTTTGACTGATTCTGCGGGTTTGACTGATTCTGCGGGTTTGACTGATTCTGCCCATTTGCTTGATTCTGCCCATTTGCTTGATTCATATTCTGCATCATCTGGTTTGCTACGTTCATTCCCATCATCATTCCAGCCATGTCGGCAGCAGTTCCGCCACCCTTTACCTTGCCGCTAGCGATACCCTCGGTCATGGCGATGGTCTGGTAACGCCCTAAATCCCCAACCATACTGTGAGAGGCATTCTTATTAATCATGGCCTGAATTTCCTCTGGATAGTTAAAGCTCATGATGCTAAATCCTGTTACGGATAGGCCGCTATCATAAAGTTGCATATCCAGATCCGTTTTAATACCGGCAGAGATATCAAAGGAATTGGCCTGAAGGTTGAACATATCCTTGCCTTCCTTGGAGATCCACTTCATCAGTAGCTGATCTAGAACCGTTGTAATCCTTAGTCTGACATCCTCTACTAGATAGCTTTGTCTGACCCCAGCGATCTTGTCGATAAGCTTAACGTAATCATTTATCTTAAAAGTAAATGTTCCATTAGACCGTATTGGCATTCCTCCTGGTAAGGAAGGAGTGGGGATAAGAATGGCGTTCTGAGTTCCCCATTTTGCCATAAACTCTTTGGTATTAATAAATAATACCTCTGCACGAATTCCACTGTTAAATCCGAATTTAAAGCCCTTCAGCGTGGACAGGAAGGGGATGATCTGAGATTCAATATCGTAATCACCCTCGTCCTTGAAGATACCTTCGATTTTACCATTGTATAGGAAGATGGCATCCTGTCCGGGACGGATGATCAAGCGACTTCCTTTCTTGATCTCGTCATTGTTCCATTTGTAGAAAATCATATCGTCACGGAATTCCTGCCATTCCACGACATTAGCAAACTGCTTTGAAAATAATCCCATATAGCGTCCTCCCATTCGTTCTTTCGGTATCGTGTATTTTTGATTCTTGCTTTATAATTTGCGTCCACCGGAGCTATGAGAACGGCCTCCGCCAGAGACGCCACCTCGAAAGCCACCGGCATTAAAGCCACCTCTACTGGAAGTATTCTCCTTCGGACGGCGAATTCTGGTTACCGTGGTTCTAAGATAATGATCTCTACGGCCAATGAGCCCTGAATGACCGGCATCAATATAATTATTTCCTTGTGCTGTCATTCGACCTCCGGACCCGGCTGCCATGATACCAACAACAATTCCGCCGATCACTAGTGATATTCCTAATTGGACCCAAATATTATTGAATGCATCCTTCGCATCTACCTTATCCTCTTTATAGTAACTGTCATAATCATAATTGTCATTGCTATATTGATTATCCGAGTCATTGTTCTTCTCTGGTAGAGTATCATAGTTATAATTATGATCGTAATTTAATTCGGTATCATCTTTCATGTAGCTGGCAGACATATCAATGTAGGTTACAAAGGCATCGTAGTAATTCTCACTACTTAGGTTGTCAACCATATTATCCATGATTACATCAATTCTCTTGGAGTGGATGTAGGTCTCTGCTGAGCCATAGCCTTCCATGAATATTTCACCACGGAATACATCATAGAGAAAATATACTCGGTCACCGACGGGCAGCTGATCTTCAAAATCCTCAATGTACTTTTCCGGGTAGGTGGAGGAGGAATCATCATGCGTTAGAATATAGATTTCTATTCCTGCTTCCTCACCGTATTCGATACTCATTTCCTCCAATTCCTCGTATTCAGAGGAGGTTAAGAGTCCGGCATCGTCATAAACTCTTTTATCTGCAGCTTCTGTTAAAGTTGCAGGTATAATAAAAAGGATAGATAGTATAAGAACGAAGCTAAGTAGACTTCTGCATTGTTTCATCATAGGAAACCACCTCCTGATAATAGGGTGATTAGCCTTAGAACAAGGAAAGTCCCACCGGAGATGCCGAAGAACCAGGCAGCAACCTTGCCGGCACTGATGGGAGGTTTACCTACGATCTTACCGGTTTGGCCATTCATGGCAAAATTGTGCTCAGCCTGGCGGTAATCATAGCAAACCATCCAAACTGGAAGTAGGGTGTAGTCAGCCTGTTTCTGTCGGATATTAATATCCTTGCGGTGGATGCTTACTGTTGAGTAGCCAACAATGGTAGAACGGATATACTGATCCACATAGGAACGAACCCGATCCTTGACCCTGGGCAGCAGCGCTGCATCATCATAGTCGTACTTCTCCGCTATGTATCCGGCCAGGTAGGGCATATTAAATTCCTTCAGATTGCTATATTGGTAGGGTTCCAGTTTATCCATCATGGTATCATCCATCTTTTTGCTGGCATCACAGGGAATTCTCTGGTAGTTTAAATCCACCTTACGATATA
>CAYMLE010000049.1:14223-17248 GCA_964391115.1 uncultured Herbinix sp.
TAGTACTTTGTCTCGGTATAGATCCAATCGCCACGAGTATAAGTACGAACACGAGTGCAGGTAGCTTCTGCTTCGCCCCGTCCATTCAAATCATACAACCAGAAGGGGACATACAAGCCAGTGATGTTTTTGATACGGTCAGCGACCCTAAAATCCTTTGGTGTGAGTAATCCCTTACGACACCATTTTCGAAATGCTTCCTGTGCCTGCCCCTTATCAATAGTGAAGGGGATTACCTTAACAGGGGCCAGGGTTCCACTCAGCCGATCACCCAACACTACGCCGGCACCACAGAAGCTACAGGTGGTAGCGGTTGTTTGGGCATCGGTTATCAAGACTGCACCACAGTTATTGCAGTTATATTCCGTTGCTTCATCTCCCTGAAAAGTCGTATGAGAGGCGGGCTCATCTGCATCGGAAGCATCATTATAATCATTTTCAAAGCCAGCATTGGCAGCGGCGATGTCTTCTTCATCCATCTCGTAGTTGACCTTAGCATCCTTGGGGAGCTCTTTTCCACCAGCCATTTTCTCTATATTATCTGATCTTCCGCAGCTATCGCAGCGTAGATTTCCGGTCTTACTGTCAAAGGCCATATCCGACCCGCAGTTAGGACATTTGTAATGTATAACCATGTTTGTCAAACCTCCTTAATCTTAGTGGAGGATTGGAGGCTGTTAAGCCACCTTACCTTTAGCTTGATAAAATGTCCGCAAAGATGGATGAAGCTTTCTTTTGCGGACATTTCATAATTGAGTGAATGCAAATGTGAGTAAAGTGAATGCAAATGCATATTCACTGTACAAGCTACTTGCCTTATTCTTTATTTAAACTCGCTTTTAAAGCAGCCAACTCATCCTCAACGGAAGGGTTGATGTCATATTTTTTAGCTAGATCATCTATTGTGTTCTCGGAAGAGGAGCGGTTTAACTCGGCCATAGCATTGGCTTTGTCCAGAGCCTTATCGGCCATAGCTTCGTATTTTTCGAAACTAGCGATGGAATTATTTGCGCTGGCTACTGAGGAGCCCATCTTATTAATTCGCTCCTGGGTCTTAGCCACTGCAAGCTTTCCTTTGATCATATCCTTGCGAGATTCCAGCTGATTGATGTCATCGACCAGTTTATCGTGCATCTGGCGCATATGGGTGGCATTATTGCTTGCCAGGTCATAGGCTTCCTGAAGACCAGGTTGATTGGAAGTAAGTATTGCTTTCTGTTCGAGAAATTTACGAGCATCCGCTTCGTTATTCGCTTCCAAAGCCTTGACGGCATAAGTCTGCATTTTATTAATTTCTTCGTTACATTCTTCGAGTACTCTTTTTGCTCTCTGTTCCTCTGCCATGATGGTAGCTGTTTCTGACTTTACTTTACCGAGATCAGAATTAAGATTTCTGAGGCATTGGTCGATCATCTTCTCAGGATCCTCGGCTTTATCCAGAAGCGCATTGATGTTACTTGACATAATGTCTTTAAATCTTGTTAAAATACCCATGTTATAATCCCTCCATCTGTATTTGACGAGGCTGCAGCTTAATATAGGTTGCCCAATATTGGTATGGATATCAGTTTTGCAGTCCTACTTTGTTAACTTATTACAATTATTAGTTTATTATGATTCGCTCTGAACGTCAAGTTAAATTCCGGTTAGAATCATGAGAGAGCAGTTAAACTGGAGATTTGCAAAGGTTATTAAAGAGGCTGTCACTTATATATTATGAAAGTTAAATCACCATTTCTTGATTGTTATAAGGTTATTTCAAATATCGATCAAAGATTAGATCATAATTGGCTTCTTGGCCGTAGAGGGAGGATTGCTCTATAATTAACAAGGTGAATAAGGATATTATGATTGTAATTATCATATACCTATTTTATAATGAGGAGACGAGAAGTAAGAAATTCTTATATATATAG
The DNA here is from genome assembly GCA_964391115.1 of uncultured Herbinix sp. Taxonomy (GTDB): domain Bacteria; phylum Bacillota; class Clostridia; order Lachnospirales; family Lachnospiraceae; genus Mobilitalea. The sequence continues at coordinate 16,140 of CAYMLE010000049.1, forward strand.
GATGTCAAAAGCCTTGCTTATTTTTGAAAGAGCAAAGGGAACATTGCGAGTTCCCATTAGTGATGAAGGAATACAAGGGAGTTACTACCGACAGGTTAGTACAATAATACATGGGTAGCATGATTCTTCTGGTTACTATATTAAGATTAAGAGAAAGAGAGTATACTATGTGGATTGCAGATGGTTGGAAAGAATATGAAGTGATAGATACATCAAAGGGTGAGAAGCTAGAACGGTGGGGTGATTATATCCTCGTACGCCCAGATCCTCAGGTGATCTGGGACACACCAAAGACCCATAAGGGCTGGAAGAAAATGAATGGACATTACCACAGAAGCTCCAAGGGAGGCGGAGAGTGGGAGTTTTTTGATCTTCCTAAGCAATGGGATATCCATTACAAGGAGCTTACCTTTCACCTGCAGCCCTTCAGCTTTAAGCATACCGGAATATTTCCGGAGCAGGCGGTGAACTGGGATTGGTTTAGCGAGAGGATTCGTCAGGTAAAGGATCGTCAGGTTAAGGTGTTGAACCTTTTTGCTTATACTGGCGGCGCTACTCTGGCAGCAGCCAAGGCTGGGGCAGCAGTTACCCATGTGGATGCGTCTAAGGGTATGGTTACCTGGGCGAAGGAAAATGCCGAGAGTTCTGGTTTGGGAGATGCTCCGATCCGTTATATCGTAGATGACTGTGTAAAATTTGTAGAGCGGGAGATACGAAGAGGAAATCGTTATGATGCGATCATCATGGACCCACCATCCTATGGCAGAGGGCCCAAGGGTGAGATATGGAAGATTGAAGATAGTATTCATCCCTTTGTACAGTTGTGTACTCAGGTGCTGACCGAAGATCCTGTCTTCTTCCTGATTAATTCCTACACCACAGGTTTACAGCCAGGTGTTCTATCCTATATGATTTCTCAAGAGTTGGGTAAGTATAAGGGAAAGGTCACTGCCGATGAGATTGGTCTGCCGGTATCAGGGAATGGATTGGTACTTCCCTGTGGAGCTTCTGGGCGGTGGGAGAAATTATAGATTTTAATGGGAAGATACAGATTATAAAAGATTTAGATCATAAAAGATTTAGATCATAAAAGATTTAGATCATAAAAG
>CAYMLE010000050.1:0-16995 GCA_964391115.1 uncultured Herbinix sp.
TAGTCCGCCTACTTCGGCTACACCTTCACCAAGCTTAATATCCGTACCACGACCAGCCATGTTTGTAGCTATCGTTACTGCACCATACTGACCTGCGTCTGCAACAATTTCTGCCTCCATCTCATGGAATTTCGCATTCAATACCTTATGAGGTATATTGTGCTTCTTCAATATTCCGCTGATTTCTTCTGAGGATTCAATTGTAATTGTACCTACGAGAGCAGGCTGTCCCTTTTTATGAGCCTCTATTACCTCACGAATAATTGCATCTAGCTTTTCTTTTTCCGTTTTATATACTGCATCTTGTTGATCAATACGTTTCACGGGAACATTGGTCGGAACCTCAATAACATCCATTCCGTAGATTTCCCTGAATTCCTGCTCCTCTGTAAGAGCCGTACCGGTCATACCGCTTTTCTTTATATATTTGTTAAAGAAGTTCTGGAATGTAATCGTTGCAAGAGTTTTGCTTTCTCTCTTAACCTTAACATTTTCCTTCGCTTCAATCGCCTGGTGAAGTCCATCACTGTAGCGTCTTCCCGGCATGATACGTCCAGTAAACTCATCAACAATTAGAACTTCATCATCCTTCACTACATAATCCTTATCACGGAACATCAGATTATGAGCTCTTAAGGCAAGAATAATATTATGCTGAATCTCAAGATTCTCAGGATCCGCCAGATTCTCTAGGTTGAAGAATTTCTCTACCCGTTTCACACCTTCTGCCGTAAGATGGACATTCTTATCCTTCTCATTGACAATGAAATCTCCTTCTTCTGTAATCTCTTCCTTCATAAGGACAGCCATCTTCGTCAGCTCGCCGCTTTCCTTACCCTTCTTTAACTGTCTGGCAAGGATATCACAGACACGGTATAACTCGGTGGATTTACCGCTTTGTCCAGAAATGATCAAAGGAGTTCTTGCTTCATCAATTAAGATGGAATCGACCTCATCGATAATGGCATAATTCAATTCACGCTGAACCAATTGCTCTTTGTAAATAACCATATTATCCCTAAGATAATCAAATCCCAGTTCATTGTTGGTCGCATAGGTAATATCACAGGCATAGGCAGCACGTCTTTCTTCCTTTTCCATACTGTTTAGGATGACTCCAACCTTAAGACCTAGAAATTCATGAATCTGTCCCATCCACTCCGAGTCACGCTTGGCCAAATAATCATTGACCGTAACGATATGAACTCCATTGCCTTCCAAAGCATTTAGATACGCAGGTAACGTCGATGTCAGTGTCTTACCTTCACCAGTCCTCATCTCCGTAATTCTACCCTGATGCAATATGATACCACCAATTACCTGCACACGGTAGGCCCGTTGGCCAATGGTTCTTTTCGCTGCCTCTCTAACTACTGCATATGCTTCTACTAATATATCATCTAACGTTTCACCGTTTTTTAGTCTGTTCTTAAATTCTGTCGTTTTACCTCTTAAAGCTTCATCAGAAAGCTTCTCAAATTCCGGTTCCAAAGCTTCTATCTTATCTGCTAACGGTAATAATCTCTTCACTTCCCGTTCACTATGGGTCCCAAAAACCTTATCAAGTAATCCCATTCTATACTCACTCCTATACGATTCGTTCTCTGAATTATAGTTCAACTAGTATTGTAACATTTACAATAGGGTTATTCAACTAAATTTTCAGAATAGTCATTTTCTGTAATATAGTTACCAGTTAAATGTTATAAATATCACAAATCAATCATCCCATTCCTCCACACACAAAAATGAAGACATGAGGTTAATTATCTCAGGGACGTTAAAACGCCTGTGAACAATCAACATCATGTCTTCCTAACACATCGAATAGGAACCTAGGGTTTTCTATTCTACTATTAACATGGTATACGAATTACATTTCATAACAAATAATACTTACTACCATAACAATTATCCAAGATAACTAAAACTCCGGTTCAATCAGTCCGTAGGTATTACCCTTCCGTTTATAAACCACATTAACCTCATCGGTCTTTGAATTACGAAATACATAGAAGCTATGCCCTAGCAATTCCATCTGAACACAAGCCTCTTCCGCATCCATCGGCTTTATAGCGAACCTTTTTGTCTTAACGATTTGGATCGTATCATCCTCCGTGTATTCGTCATCCAAAAACGTCCGGTTAAAGTTTGATGCAGCTTGTTTATGGTCAATTAATTTATTCTTATATTTCCTAAGCTGGCGTTCAATGATCTCTTCAACCAAGTCAATGGAAACATACATATCGTTACTGACCTGTTCGGCCCTTATAATGTTACCCTTCACCGGTATAGTTACTTCAATCTTCTTTCTTTCTTTCTCAACACTAAATGTAACATGAATTTCAGTATCAGGAGTAAAGTATCGTTCCAGTTTGCCTATCTTTTCATACACTGCGGTCTTCAAGCCTTCTGTTACATCAATATTCTTTCCACTGATAATATAACGCATACAAACCAACTCCTTATTCGCTTTCTAGTTAGTAATATTACACTTTCATTATAACATGAACCCAAAAAAGTGACAAGCAACTTTAGAAGAGATTGGCAAATGACCTAGAATGCCCTAGAATAACTTAGAAACCAATCCAGAATATTACCTGATCCTAAGAAAAGTCTAGTCTCAATTACATCAAAAACTCATATTCCTTATTTTTCCTGCACTTTTTGATAAAATATAAGCAATTTAAACTTTATTTTTACTATTATCCGACAATTAAAAAGTCAAGGACCTTTCGTAATTTTTTATAAAATAATAGTCGATTTATCAGAAGTTACAAAACGGATTTTCGATATTGACATCATATTATACATGCGACAAGAGTAGTTGATAAATGTGGATAATGTGGATAGATCCGTGTATAACTTCATTTCGTCCAAAAATAAGCATTATCAGCTGTGGATAACTTTTTGATAATTAATGCACAGTCTGGGTGATATCCCCATTTTATGGGTGTTGATCACGGTGTTTTGTGCAAAGTGTACATGTTTCATTTTGTCAATAGGTCTTTTTGATAATCAAACCCGAGCACGAATTGGGAAACAATTCCTCAATTTAAATCAATTATCACATATTTATGAAAGTTTAAAGACTATAACGACAAAAAGACGATTGAGTATATATCTACACCAGATAATATACCCAATCGTCTTTTTCTTAATCCTAGAGCTTCCTTATTTCTATTTCAATTCTGTCTTTGATAGTTAATCACAGAATTGAAATAATCTTCTTTATGTATTATTGTACAACTCTTCTTATATGTAATACTTCACGGTAGTTGTACTTCGATATTTTTATTCCTTCACGTTTATTGGAGGCATGTACCACTTGATCATTACCGATGTACATGGCAACATGATTAACCGTTCCGCTTCGTGTTCCATAGAAAAGTAAATCTCCTGGCTTTCGATCGCTTAAGCTCACCTTGGTTCCAGCTCTTCTCGCTTGATCACCAGAAACACGAGGAATAGTGTAACCAAAGTCCTGATAAATTCTCATAACAAACCCAGAACAGTCTGCTCCACGAGTCAAGCTTTCTCCGCCCCATACATAAGGGTTTCCTACAAATTTCTTTGCATAGGTTATAATGTCGTTTCTCAATTCAGAAACATTGCCCGAATCATTTGACGTAGGTTTGCTCTCTACCTCTTCACTTTTATTCTCTTCCTTTGCTTTCTCAGCTGCTTTCCTTTTGGCTTCTTCTGCCTTGATTCTAGCATCTTCTTCCGCCTTTTTTTGTGCTTCCTTCTCTTTTTGCTTCTGTAATCTCTCAGCCTCTGCCTGCTCCGCTTCTCTTTGCTCTCTTAAGATCCGCTGTTCTTCCTCGACCGATATGGCTTCTTTAAATTCTATCTCAATATCAACAAAATCTTTATGTACAAAACCAGTAACTTCATTTCCTTCATTATCGGTAGCAATTAAGACTTCAGCCCATTCATCATATTCTTTTACTACGATGTAGGTTTCACCTAATGGAATCAACTCCAACGTTCTCGATTCCGTGTTCTGCTCTTCGCGAACTCTCAGTGTCTGCGTTTTAACAACCGTTGCATACTTCGTGGCATATTCTTCAGCCAGGATCTCAGCATCCTTACCTGTAGCAAGGAAATCGGAAGAGATATATCCTTCCACATCACCGGACTTAATCTTTACCCAGCCATCCTCCAGGCGTTCTAATATATCTGCCGCACAGCCTTTGTAGAGCTTTCCTACAACCTCGCTATCCGTAGTTGGACCTTTACGAATATTTACATAGTTATCCGCAATGGAAACTCCTTTATCATCTAACGGTGAAGTTGGTACTTTAATATTAGTATTCAGTATCTGAGTAATTACATCCCCAGACATTACAGCTACTTTATCCAATGATACTGCAATTCCTGCAACCCCTTGCTCAACTTTTACTGATTCTGCATGGGCTGTAGATATAGGAAGTGTTATGAATAACGCCGTACAGGCACCAAACATAATCTTTTGCAACTTCTTACTTTTTCTCATGTAAATAACCCTCCAAGTATCGTAAGCTATAACGCTTTCGTCCTATGTAGCATTTGGTTGTTCATAATAAATGTACCAATTCACCTTTCAAGTCTAAATTGTTACAAACTTATTACATGTATTTGTAATGATTATAACAAAAATAGGAAAGGGTGTCAATGAATATTCATAGGAAAAATGGCCGAGAAACATACAATTTGTCGCTTCTCGGCCATTTATTAGATAAATCAAATTTATTACGAAAATAAGGGGTATAATCCTTTACAAACTATTAATATATTTTTCTACTGCTGTAATAGAATTAGCTCCATCGGCAGCTGCTGTTATTATCTGTCTTAATTCTTTTGTTCGGACATCACCTGCAGCAAAAATACCCGGTATATTTGTTTCACAGTTTTCACCTGCTATGATATACCCCCCATGATCGGTGGCTATAGTATCACCATAGGTTTGCGAATTAGGGATATAGCCAACGGCTATGAAAACACCAGCTACCTCTAGCTTCTTATTCTCGTTATTTTTTACATTCTTGATCTCCATGGACTCTACTGCTTCGGAACCATTGATTCTTTCTACAACGCTATCCCAAAGAACCGTTACATTCTCCATAGCCAACAGTTTTGCAACAGCACTCTTATTCGCTCTAAATTGATCTCGGCGATGAATCACATAGACTCTTTCACAGATTCGAGCTAGAAATATTGCATCCTCCACCGCAACATCTCCACCACCGACTACTGCCACGGACTTTTTCCTAAAAAATGCCCCATCACAGGTTGCACAATAGGATACACCCAGACCAGCATACTTCTCTTCTCCCTCAACCTCTAGATGCCGAGGAACACCACCAGAGGCAATTATAACCGTTCTAGACTTATACTCTGAATTGTCGTCTAGTTTAACAACCTTAATATCGCCCTCTAGTTCAAGGCTAGTTACCTCAGCAGTTATAAATGTCGTACCTAATTTATCACAATGCTCTCTGAATTTAGTACTAAGGTCAAAACCACTAATTCCAGGAGTTCCAGGATAATTATCAACCTCATAGGTGTTAATAATTTGGCCTCCACTTAAGCCCGCCTTTTCTATTACAACACACTCCAGCTCCGCCCTTTTTGCATAAATTGCTGCGGTCAGACCAGCTGGACCGGATCCAATGATTATTACATCATAAATCATATTAAGCCTCCATTCTACAAATTGTTCAAACTCATACTTTTATATTATCTATCCTAAGATAATGTTTTCAACTCTATTTTATTATGGTATAATATTTATAGAAATATTTCAAGTACGTGTACCTTTAAATAAACGATACCGTTTGTAATAACATCACAGACTCAAAGCGATGTGTCTGGTCTAATTGATACCCTACAACTGTAATAAATATAATACTACATATAATACTACATCCGAAAGGAGTATACTATGAACATAGGATTACTTCACTCTACACCCAGTCAACCAGCTAACAGTATAACCGTAGGCGTTGCCGTTCTCTCTAAGAACCTAGATACCGTTGAGAAGGCCGGTGAAAGCCTGATTAAAATGATGGAGCAATCCGTCACCCCACATCTAGGCCAGAATATTGATGTCAAGGGTTGATTCTATTTATGATTAGAAGAAACGATAGACACCTTATCCCTTACAAAAAAGGAGGCTCATAAGAACCTCCTTTTTTGTATGTTTTATATCTTTTTAACTATTATATGGATCCACAGGGTATCCTTATCCTGCCTAACATCCTCATATTTTTTTATTTCAAGCACTTCAAGCTCATCAAAACCAGCGATCAGCTCTTTCAGCATCTTTGTTCTGTAATCCGTATAATATCGTTCGCCTTCCATTCCTTCAAATTCACCATATCGGAATGTCATATATAATATTCCATCCTTCTTCAAACCACGGACAGTTTTCGACAATATTACTGGCATTTCATTTCTGGGTACATGAAGTAGGGATGCATTTGCCCATATACCATCAAATACATCTTCAAAATCCATTTCTGCAAATGACATATGCAACACATCTACTCCTATATGAACACTGGCCAGATTACACATCTCCTCTGATCCATCCAGTGCAGTTACATCATAACCTTGGGACAGAAAATATGCACTATCTCTTCCTGAGCCACAACCTAGATCAAGTATGCTACCACCATCTGGAACGAATTCTAAAAATCGTTCAAGATAGACTTCAAGGTCCAAGTTTATCGTCTCATCAAAATAATCAGCAGCATTCTGTTTATAATACTCCGCCGAGTCCAACTATATATTCCTCCCTTCAAACAAGCCCATTATAGCAAATATATAATAGAAATACCAGTAGTTTTCATAATTTAGGACTCCCTCCCCAATAATAATCTTACAAAAACTTTTACTTCGAAGAAAAAACTATTCTTTTTATAGTTCCTTTGATATAATAAACACGTACCAATGTCTGCCAATGCAGCAAGGTGCATGAATGACTACCAACCGTCTGTAGTGAATATTAGAAAGGCTGAACTTTATGTATACCTTTAGCAGTAGAGCTCGTTATACAGAAATCAATCATCAACAAGGCATAATGGCCCCTTCCTCTATTATTAATTATTTTCAGGATTGTAGCACCTTCCAATCGGAAGATTTAAATATTGGGTTAACCTATTTACAGGAAAAGCATCGAATATGGCTGCTGAACAGTTGGCAGCTAGAACTGATTCGCCCCATTCGATTAGCGGACTATCTTACAATCGGTACTTGGCCCTATGGGTTCAAAGGCATATATGGATACCGTAATTTTATAATGAAGAGTCATACGGACGAGTTATTGGCCGTCGCCAACTCAGTTTGGGTTTATATGGACTATGAAACTGGTACGCCTCTTAAGGTTCCGAAAGACAATGCAGGTTATATTTTGGAGCCACCTTACCCCATGGATTATATGGATCGCAAAATCAATATAACCGGATTGACACTAACGCCTTTAGCACCCTTTCCCGTTGTAAAATCCAATATTGATTCGTATAACCATGTTAATAATGGGCAATACATTAAAATGGCCGAGGAATTCCTGCCGAAGAATTTTAGTATCCGTCGAATGAGAGTAGAATATCGTCAACAGGCTGTCGCAGGTGAGATAATACACCCCTATGTTCTCCATCAAGATAAAGATTATTATGTAGTCTTGTCCGACGCGACCTCGAAGCCATATGCAATTATTCAGTTTACTGAGGCCGAGTTGTCCGAATAACATTATACTATATTGGGATAACACTATATAATCAGGAGAGCATGTTATAAAGTAAGGGTAATACTTTATATAATCATGATAACATTTTATAAAGTAAGAATAGCATTATAAGTAAGATTACTATTTATATCGTAACGAATAGAAAGGAATTACAATGATCGAATTAGGAAAATATCAGATATTAGAGGTTGTAAAGAAAACTGATTTTGGATTTTATCTGGGAGAACCCGGATCCGATGGGAAGCATCGTCTTTTGTTACCCATAAAGGAGGCACCGGAAGGAACCGTCCTCGGTGATAAATTAAATGTTTTTATTTATAAGGATTCAGAGGATAGAGAGATTGCGACTACTGCTCAGGTTCCACTGTCCATCGGAGACTTAGCCGTGCTTAAGGTCAAGGAAATCAGTACTATCGGCGCTTTTTTAGATTGGGGTCTGGCTAAGGATCTACTGCTTCCCTTCAAAGAACAAACGATAACACTGGAAGCTGGTGATTCTGTTTTAGTTACCTTATATGTGGATAAGAGTAGCCGCCTTTGCGCCTCAATGAAGGTTTATGAGCAACTATCAACCGACTCCCCTTATAAAGAAAATGATAATGTAAGCGGAGTTGTATATGATATTATCGACTCCTTCGGAGCGTTTGTAGCAGTAGACCAACGCTATTCTGCTATGATACCTAAAAACGATTTATTTCAGGAAATGAGAATCGGAGATACCATAAATGGCCGCGTTGTCACAGTAAGAGAGGATGGTAAATTAACCTTAAGCCTAAGAGAAAAGTCATATATTCAGATGGATGCTGATTCTGAAATGATTTTAAATAAATTATTAGCTACCGAAGGTTTTCTACCGTTTAACGATAGTACCAACTCTGAGATTATTAAGAAAGAATTTCATATCAGTAAAAACGCTTTTAAAAGAGCCATTGGAAAATTATATAAAGAAGGAGCCATTTCCATAACCGAACAAGGTATCCGGTCATTAAAATAGCTCCTGTCAATGTAGATCAACTTATTTATTGGTCTGATCCCAAAAAACGCATTTTAGGATTCTCTCGGGAATCCTTTTTTTGTTGGATCGGTAGTTTCTTTTCACTATATAGATCAGAAAAGCCCTTGGATAGTTTATCCTTACAACTCTTACAGAAACGACCGGTCTTAATGGTTACACCACAGCTCTCACAATCAATTCCAATCATAGAATCCTCTGCAAAGGATAATCTTTCGTCCCTGATCCATTGCTTGATCTGAGAAATCGAGACTTCGAATTCTTCCGATACCTCTTGCATGTCTACTCTGGGATGATCATACACATACTCCTTAACCTCTTCAAATTTCGTATCCAAGGCCTTGGCACAGGTAGGACACAAGGGGGGTCCTGATAGATAGTTAAATATTTTTCCGCAACCTTTACAATTTCGTACTTCCATATTAAATCCTCCTAATATCCTTTACCGATGCATAGGGTCATAAAGTACACTTCCATAATTCCATGGTTCATCAATACATTGGTACATGCTTCGATGGTACTTCCTGTGGTATAGATATCATCAATCAGCATTATCTTTTTTAGATTATGATGTGGTTCAACTTTCTTATTATAAGAAAATGCCTCCTGAAGATTTCGTAACCTTTCTTTATCATCTAATTGTTTCTGGGGGAGAGTCTTTTTGTTGCGAAGGAGCAAATCCGAAATTACAGGTATACCTGTCTCCCTTGCAATCCCCTTTGCCAAGACATCAGCCTGGTTGTAACCTCTCTCCCGGTATTTCGATCGATGAACCGGTACCGGTACGAATGCATCCGGTGCCAGGGATTTTATTGTTTTTTGATAAATTCGTAGAAGCTCTTGTACATAAAAATGTGAGTTTTCCTTCTTATAATGATATTTAAAATCCGCTATGGATTTTTTCATGCTATCATCATAAACCCAAAGGGCATAGCCCTTGACATAATGGTAATCCTTCCGAATGCAATCCTTGCAATACTCCATCTCCTCATGTTCTATCGGTTTACTGCATTTCATACATCTCGGTTCCTCAACTGATTTGAGCTTTCCAGTACATAAGCTGCAGATTCGATTTCCTTTTGGAACAACGATTTCTCCACAGATCGGACATCGGACCGGGTATAGTAGGTCCAGAAGAGATTGTAACAAGCTCGCACTCCTTTCTGTTATCTTACGAAAACAGCTTATCAGGATAGATACCCTGTTGAACCAGGGCTCGGATGGATTCCATAACCACTGCTTTATCTTCTTTGTAGGTAACACCAAACCAACGATCTGAAGTTTTAAGAACTTTAACCTGTACTTTGTTTTCTTCGATTAGATTCCCTACTACCTCAGGCAATAGGTATTCTTTTTTCAGTTCATCAGACCCTAGGTCAGAAAGAAACTCTGTAAATCTTTTCTCCAGTTCTGTAAACAAACTTGTTTGAAATCCCCACATATTCATGGATACGGCGTTGTCAAGGTGAATGCTTATCTCTTCACCTATACTGTTCTTGGCTACAGCATGATCTCCCGCGGCAACTATACCTGAAGTCTCAACGATATCTGCTAACATTCCGTTATCATCTACCTGACAGACACCACGAGTAACTGCTCCATTATCGCTTAGGGTATTACCAAGGATAAAGCCTGCCATACAATATAGCGTATCCTCCTTCGTATCCTGATTCAAGAATTCATATATCTTACGGAAGCCTTCCTGCCCATAATAATCATCGGCATTAATTACTGCGAAGGGTTCCTTCACCACATCCTTACAGCAAAGCACTGCCTGCCCGGTACCCCAGGGTTTCGTTCGTTCGGTAGGTTTTGTAAAGCGCTCCGGTAATGCATCCAGCTCCTGAAAAACATATTCTACTTTAATCTGTTTTCCGATTCGGTTACCAATAACCTCTTTAAAATCCTTCTCCAGGTCCCGACGAATAATAAACACTACTTTATCAAAACCGGCCTTTATCGCATCGTATATGGAGTAATCCATAATAATCTCACCACTTGGTCCAACCGGCTCCAGTTGCTTAATTCCTCCATATCTGCTTCCCATACCAGCAGCCATAATAACTAAGGTTGTATTACCCAATGTAATCTCCTCCACTTCTACTAATCCTAGTATTCGGTAGCAATCCACCTATATATGATTATTATAAACCAATTTCCAATATAATGCACTCATTTTTTCGCCGACCTCTTCCTCAGCTCAATTCGATAATCCTCTGACACAATCCCGAATACCTACTTTGTTCATTCTTATTATCAATCATAAATTGAAGCATGGTATCACTTCCTACAATTGTAACACAGTTTTTCGCTCGTGTAACAGCCGTGTATAACAAATTACGGTTAAACAAAAGCCTAGGACCATCCAAGATTGGAAGAACAACAGCAGGATACTCACTCCCCTGAGATTTGTGGATTGTAACAGCATACGCCAGTTCTAGCTCATCCAGCTGAGTAAAACCATAGTCTACCCGTCGGTTGTCATCAAACTCGACGATAAGATGCTCTGAGAAAAGATTGATTTCTTTAATGATTCCGGCATCTCCATTGAACACTCCGGTTCCTGATTGCGTCGTAATACCATAACTACTCTTTATCTCCCAGGTAAGCTGATAGTTGTTCTTTACCTGCATTACCTTATCTCCTTCTCGATAGATGCACTGATGGTATTCCTTTTCCTTCTTGTCCTGAGAGGGTGGATTTAAAGCCTGTTGAAGAACTGCATTTAACCGTTCTACACCCAGTTCTCCCTTTCTCATGGGCGTTAATACCTGGATGTCGAAGGGCGTTGCCTTGACATAACCAGGCAACTTATTGCGAATCAGATTAATCATCACTGCAGTTATAACCGTATGTTCATTTCGCCTCAAGAAGAAAAAATCCCTGCTCTTGTTATCCAGGCTAATATGCTCGCCTCCATTAATCTTATGAGCATTTACGATTATGTCGCTATCTGCTGCTTGGCGGAAAATTTTGCGAAGCTTAACCACATTGAATCTGTGGGACTCGATGATATCCTTAAGAACATTTCCCGGGCCCACACTGGGAAGCTGATTTACATCACCAACTAAAATTAATCTGGTGCCAACGGAGATTGCCTTCAATAGAGCGTGTATCAAGCTGATATCTACCATGGACATCTCATCAATTATTATTACATCTGTTTCCAGGGGATTGGTTTCATTCCGTTCAAACACAAATTTATTGTCCCCGCCTTCAGCCATTCTGGTCAGTTCCAATAGACGGTGAATTGTCTTAGCTTCATAGCCCGTGGTGTCTGTCATCCTCTTCGCCGCCCGACCAGTAGGTGCAGCCAGTAGAATATCCAGCCCCTCGGTTTCAAAGAACTTAATAATTGAATTGATGGTAGTAGTTTTACCCGTACCAGGTCCTCCAGTAAGTATTAGAAGTCCATTACACACTGCTTCTTTTACTGCTGTTTTCTGCTGCTCATCCAGCTCAATCTCAAACTGTCCTTCAATCTGCTCAAGTCGATTCTTTAGATACTCCTCTTTCATTTCATATCGTATGTTTAAATCATGAAGCATTCGGGCGATATTTAGCTCCATATAGTAAAACATAGAGGAATAGACAATATTCTCTTCCTTATAGGGCGTGATGATCAACTTTTTCTCTATGCTCAAGGCTGTGATCTGCCTTTGGAGCTGTTCCTCCTCCGTAAAAAGGAGCGTTTTAGCTCTTAAAAAGAGCTCCTTTTCCGGAAGATACACATGACCTTCATTACTAGCCTGAAGAAGAATATAGAGAATGCCTGCTTTAATCCGATATTCCGAATCATTGCCAATCCCGACCCTCTTTGCTATCTCATCGGCGGTTTTAAATCCTACGCCACTGATGTCCTCTGCCAGCTTATACGGATTCTCCTTGATAATGTCATACATGCGTTGTCCATATTCCTGATAGATATGCACCGCTAAATTCCCGCTGATATTATATTTTTGAAGAAACATCATAGCACTCCGCATATCTCGTTTATCTTCAAACTGTCGATATATCTCCAACGCCATGCGGATGCTTATACCCTTTACCTCAGCCAACCTACCTGGGTCTTCAACAATAATTCGAAAGGAACCTTCTCCAAATTTTTTAACAATCCTTGTAGCTAGAGCCTTACCTACACCTTTGATCGCGCCGGAACCAAGGTATAACTCCATCGAGTATACATCCTCAGGCTCCTTAAGCTCATAGCTCTCCATGAGGAATTGTTCTCCATACACCGGATGTTCTGTAAAACTACCGGTAGCATGAATAAATTCTCCTTCACTTATTAGTGTAAAATTACCGACACAAGTAACTTCATCTTCATCGACGATGAGACTGAGAACGGTATATCCGTTGTCCTCATTGCGAAATACGATTCGATCAACATAGCCCTCTATCATATCGGACATATCTATTACCTCCATAAAAAATGTCATTTCAAACGAGCTCCATTCGGTCCGTTTAAAATGACATTGAACTATCTATAAGCTGTCAGATATGCCTTAGGCATTCCGCTTCATAGCCTCATACAGCATCTGTGCTATTCCCAGTCCTTGGCCTTCTGTTGCTTTGTTCGCATATTCTTGATAAAGCATATCACCAAACTGTTGCAGGTAATCACTCTGCTCTTCTTCATCCTGCACTGATTTTTTCATTTCCTTCATAACCTGTTCCATCATATAGGCTTCAAAGCTTTTACAAACCTCCATCATTTCCTCATCGGTAGCCGAGTCTTTCTGAAGTTTTAGCTTTAAACTATCTGTTTTAGCCTTTTCACCGGATATTCCCATCGATGCTGAATATAAAGAATCAGAACCAATTGCTATTGCCATCGTCATTCTCCTTCGTATGATTGTGAACAAACCGTTCAATAAGTAATAAAACTCAAACTACTATCTTAGGTTGTTTGCCTGTTGCAGCATCTCATCCGTAGCTGTAATTATTTTCGAATTCATCTCATAGGCTCTCTGAGCTACAATCAAATTAACCATCTCGTCCACGGCCTGAACATTGGAGCCTTCCAGATATCCCTGTCGTAGTTTACTTCTTGTCAAAACAGTATCTTCTCCTTCTAGTCTCGGAGTACCAGAGGCATCCGTTTCCTTAAGCAGACTACCTGATAACTTTTGTAGGCCACTAGGGTTATTGAATTGAACAATTCCAAATGTTATTCCCATCGGCACTGCCGATCCACTAGCATCCGGGTGCAGAAGCTCTCCATATTCACTGATTGTAATATCAGAAGGATTATAGGCTTCATCAATGACAATCGGATTACCCATAGTGTCTAGTAAGGGATTACCATCCGAATTAGCAAGTGTAAGGCCTTCGACTCCATTGGCCAATCCAAAGGAACCATTTCTGGTATAAGCAATGCCCTCGGGAGTCTGTACCATAAAAAAGCCTTTTCCTTCGATGGCAAAGTCAAAATCATTGCCTGTTTCATTTAAATTACCCTGTGTAAATTGTGAAGTTATCGCTGAATTTCGAACCCCTAACCCTACCTGAATACCGTAAGGCTTTGGTTCACCATTATTATCATAGGATTGCTCCTGTATCGTCTGATATAAGAGAGACTTAAATTCTGCAGTCTCCTTCTTATATCCGGTCGTATTAATATTGGCAAGATTATTGGATATCGTGTCAACATTGGTTTGCTGCGTTGTCATACCGGACGCTGCTGTCCACAAGGATCTCATCATATCATTTACCTCCAATCATTCGTGCCCTATTATCACACTTTACCAACGGAATTTGCTGCTAACTCTAAGGTCTTGTCAATGGATTGAATTACCTTTTGATTCGCCTCATAGGCTCTTGTTACTGTAATCATATCCACCATCTCGGTTACAACATTCACATTGGATTGCTCCGTATATCCCTGTCTTACCGTTGCTGTTGGAGGAACCTCTATAGCACCTTCTAAGGTTTGAAACATTGTGTCGCCTGATTTAATCAGATAATTGTAGTCCTCAAAATCAGATATAATAAGTTTATCGACAAGGTTGCCATCTGCGAAAACCTCACCAGATTTATTAATTATAACTTCTGCAGCATCAGAAGGGATTTGAATCTCTCCTGACTCACCCATTAGGTGATTACCATCCTCGTCTACGATATGGCCATCCTTTGTCATAGTAAATGAACCATTGCGAGTATATTTTGTTGTAACATCACCATTATTATCAGCTACAGCTAAGGCAAAGAAACCCTTACCCTCCAGTGCCAGATGATAACTGTTGTTCGTCTGTCTCAAAGATCCCTGACCAAAACTGGTATATACTTCACCCAGCTTAACTCCAAGACTCATGCGTCCGACGGGGCGGTCATTGTATGCTTCTGATTCATCTCGAATTTTCACTGTGAGAACCTGATCAAAGGATTGATTCGTGACATTATCTTCTTTAAAGCCCACAGTAGCGGAATTTGCTAAGTTGTTTGCTATGATATCCAGCCTTTTCTGCTCATTTGCCATTCCTGTATAAGCCGTATATAAACCTCTTACCATATTCTTCTGCCCCCTTATCTAGCGCGCATTTGCCGTTCTATTGATTGGCTATTATCAAACGTATTGCTTACTTATAATCTCTTTTACCACTTAAAAACTCAACAAATTTACCAGTTCCGATCGCTACAGCTGTCATAGGATCCTCTGCCGTCATGGTTGTAATGCCTGTTTTCTCTTCAATTAATTCTTCTAAGCCATATAACAGACAGCCACCACCAGTTAATACAATACCACGATCAGCAATATCTGCTGCTAACTCAGGCGGAGTCTTCTCTAATACGCTGTGTACGGCTTCAACAATCTGTGAAGTAGTTTCCTTTAAAGCCTCCTCTGTTTCCTCAGAAGAAACCACTATTGTCTTAGGAAGACCAGTCACTAGGTTACGTCCACGCACTTCCATACTGACGGATTCAGGTCTACGGTATGCAGACCCTATCTTTATCTTTATATCCTCTGCGGTTCTCTCGCCGATCAACAAGTTATGTTTCTTCCTCATATATCTTACAAGGGCATCATCGAAGTCATCTCCGGCTATCTTTACAGAGGTGCTTACAACCGTCCCACCTAGGGAAATGACAGCAATATCCGTAGTACCACCACCGATATCTACAATCATATTACCACAGGGTCTGGAGATATCAATACCAGCACCAATTGCTGCAGCAATGGGTTCCTCTATTATAGCTACCTCTCTGGCTCCTGCCTGATAAGTAGCATCCTCAACTGCCTTCTTCTCTACCTCGGTTACTCCACTAGGTACGCAAACACTGATTCTTGGTTTACGAAATCTCTGCTTACCAACTGCTTTTTGTATGAAATATTTAAGCATTTTCTCAGTAACGGTGTAATCGGAGATAACTCCCTGCCTTAATGGTCTTACTGCCACGATATTCCCTGGAGTCCTACCTAACATCAGCCTAGCTTCTTCACCAATCGCTTTTATTTTATTCGTGTCCCGATCAAAGGCCACTACCGAAGGCTCCTTTAAGACTACGCCCTTCCCTTTTATATAAACCAAAACACTTGCTGTCCCCAAATCAATCCCGATATCACTGCCCAACATATTGAAACTCCTTTCCATAATTCTGTAACTAACATATTGTATGTTTTACTTATAATTTATATCTAAGATGTAATTAATCCAAAGAATAATTGAAGTCCAAATTATTTATGTCATGTTATCACCAAAGGGTCGATTGTCAAATCTGTACTAACCATAACATTCTATGAAAAGAACAATCCTTTTATATTTTCTTCCAATTCACGGCAGTTTAAACATACCTTATTATATTATATAATCATTTACCGTATATTTCAAAGGTTATTTTAAAAACTTTGTAATTATGTCAAAAGTCTACATTTTATTATAGAATTATCAACAAGTTCATTGAAAAGTCCGGATATAGCAGACCAAACCATATTCAGATACATCAAAAAAACCCCAGGGGAAAGCGAACTCTCCTCTGGGGATTCAATTTATTCGTATATGGCCTTACAGTCTAAGCGACTATGCGATGATAGTAGCAACCTTACCTGAACCTACTGTTCTTCCACCTTCACGGATAGCGAAGCCTAAGCCCTGCTCCATAGCGATAGGATGGATTAACTCGATGTTCATCTCAATGTTGTCACCAGGCATACACATCTCAACGCCTTCTGGTAGATTACATACACCAGTAACGTCAGTTGTTCTGAAATAGAACTGAGGTCTGTAGTTGTTGAAGAAAGGAGTATGACGTC
>CAYMLE010000051.1:0-3831 GCA_964391115.1 uncultured Herbinix sp.
TAAATTAAGTGAAGGCGCGTCTTTTTGCTCAGGTTGTGGAAATAAGGTCATGAATCAACAGAGTTCGACTGGAGATACCCCGGTTCAACCCACAGAGCAGCAAAGAATTCCTATGAGCAGCGGCGCCGTATCTTTTGATGGACCAAGTATATTTTTTATCTGTGTTAATATCAGCTTGATCGTACTATTTTATCTTGGTTGGATTAAGGTAGCCGGTATGGGAGTAGAGGATTTCTTTGAACTATTGAATGAGTTAGATCTAAAAATTAGGAATTCCATTTCCCCTAAATTAATGTTGGATGCCTTTAAGATGGCTAAGAAATTTGGGGAATTAGGTGCCGAAGTGCCACCAGCTGCAAACGTATTTTATCTATTATATCTCATGCCGATCTGTGGAGTTGGAGCCATCCTATCCGTATTAATAAAAAAGACCGGCTTAGCAAAGACTTTTTCTATCATTGGTTCAATTGTTATAGCATTAACCTTTGCCGTAGCTCTGCTCATGGCTGGGGAGCCAGAGATGGATTTGCATATCGGTGCATTTGTTGCAATTGTAGTATTTATCTTATTAATTGTAGCTGTTGTTAAATTAAAAAGGCAGCCACAGTAGTTAGGACACTTTTTATGAATATTGACCTAGAGTACTATAAAATATTTTATCATGTAGCAAAGGCAGGGAGTTTTACTGGGGCAGGGGATAGTCTATGTATATCTCAGCCGGCAGTCAGCCAGGCAATCAAGCTTCTAGAATCAAATCTGGGCAGCAAGCTGTTTGTTCGTATACCCAAGGGAGTAAAACTCACACCAGAGGGTGAAATGTTATTCAAGTACGTGCAGAGAGGCTATGAGTATATTCTTCTTGGCGAGGAACACTTCCGAAAGATGCTGGATCTGGAGAATGGAGAGATACGGATTGGAGCCAGTGATATGACTCTGGAGTTTTATCTTCTGCCTTATCTGGAGAAGTTCCATGAACGTTTTCCCAAGATCAAGGTAACCGTTACGAATGCTCCAACACCGGAAACCTTAGAGGTCTTGTATCAGGGAAGAATTGATTTTGGAGTGGTCAGTGAGCCCTTTGTCTCCCGACCAGAGATAATATCCTTCCCGGTTAGGGAGCTTCAGGATGTTTTTGTAGCGGGCACCAAATTCCGAGAGTATGAGGGAAGAAATCTAGATTATAAAGAGCTGGAGAACTTACCAATCATCTGTTTGGAGCATAATACCAGCACAAGAAAATATATGGATGATTTTTTGCTAGATAATGGAGTGGTACTTCAACCGGAGTTTGAACTAGCCATGAGTGATATCATAGTGAAATTTGCTGCTAGGAACCTGGGGGTTGGCTGTGTGGTAAAGGATTTTGCAGAGGAATACCTAAAGGAGGGCAAGCTCTTTGAATTGAAATTCAATTCAGAGCTTCCAAAGCGTAATTTTTGTATCATAACCGGTAAGCAAAACCCAATATCCACCGCGGCTAAGGAATTGCTCTATATGATGGGAGTTCGTCCATAGGATTTTTGGAGTTAATCGATTCAAGATAGGATAGCTTCTAATATTCGTTTAAAATGAGACCTTACAATGAGACCTTACAATGAGACCCTAAAAATAAGATCCTAAAAAAAATAAACACCAATGCGAAATTACCCTCCAGAGGCAGTGAACAGGCAGCCGGTTATGATTTGTATGCCTGCTTGGAGGAAAGCAGTATAAGGATACAACCCCATACCGCTGTAAAAATTGGTACTGGTTTATCAATTGAGGTACCAGAAGGATATTTTGGCGGTATCTTTGCACGAAGCGGTCTTGCTACAAAAAAAGGATTAAGACCAGCTAATTGTGTTGGGGTTGCAGATAGTGATTACCGTGGAGAATACATCATTACGCTATATAATGATTCGGATCAGGAACAGACGATTACACAACATGAAAGAGTCGCTCAATTAATTATACTGCCATATTTGTCAGCCCAGTTTGAAGAGGTTGAGGAATTAAGTGAAACAAAACGTGGATCGGGTGGTTTTGGTAGTTCCGGAACTAATTAATGATTAATGAATTGATTTTATATGAAGTCCAGATTAATTCTTATATAGAGGGAATTGCTGGACTTTATATTTACAACAGTGCTTTACTACAATACAACATTATAGCATTACCAAAGTAAATTTATATCTATACAAACAGTTGAATATATATTAAAATAGGGGTTAATATGATTTATGTATTCCATGGGATGCATTTGAAGGGAGATAAGTTATGGATTTTGGAAAAGTGCAGATTTTGTTTGCCATGATTGTGTATATTGGTGCAGTTATTGCCATTGGCTTGGCCTATGCTAAGAGGGCCGGTGAAAGCAGTGACAATTATCTAATTGGAGGTAGATCCTTAGGCCCTTGGGTTACCGCCATGGCTGCTGAGGCCTCGGATATGAGTGGATGGCTTCTGATGGGACTTCCTGGTGTTGCTTATTGGTTTGGCCTTAGCGATGCAGTTTGGACAGCGATTGGTCTATTTGTAGGTACATACTTGAATTGGTTGTTTGTGGCAAAGAGATTGCGTACTTACTCCCATGTAGCCGGGGATGCTATAACAATCCCAGATTTCATAAGCAATCGTTTTAAGGAAGAGAAGAAGATTATATTAACCATAGCAGCGCTTTTCATTCTGGTATTCTTCAGCGTCTATGCAGCCAGCTGTTTTGTAGCGGTTGGAAAACTTTTTAGTTCTTTATTTGGAGCTCCCTATATCTATATGATGATTCTAGGAGCTATGTTTGTTGTTTTGTATACGGTTATCGGAGGGTTTCTTGCTGAGAGTGCATCGGATTTTATGCAGGGAATTGTTATGTTTCTAGCCCTTTCAGCCGTTCTTATTACAGGTGTAGTGGCGGCCGGAGGTATCACTGCTGTCATCGATAATGCAAAATCAATTCCTGGTTTCTTCGATTTCTTCGGAATTGCGAGTCCATCCCTGGGATCAGATGGGATGCAGATCGTGGAGAATGGTAAGCCGGTTTTTGGCGAAGCAGGACAATATGGATGGTTAACAATCATCTCGACCCTCTCTTGGGGACTTGGATATTTTGGTATGCCCCAGGTTTTGTTAAAATTTATGGCCATAGAGAAACCGAAGGAGCTAAAGATATCCAGAAGAATCGCTACCATTTGGTGCGGTATATCACTAATTGCTGCTGTTGCGACTGGTATCATAGGAAGAGTACTATACCCTACGGCGCTCTTAGAGCAATCTAGATCAGAAGAAATCTTCATAATGATGTCCCAAAGTTTCTTTTTGCCGGTAATAGCAGGCTTTGTCATGGCAGGAATCTTGGCAGCAACCATCAGCTCCTCTGATTCTTATCTACTGATCGCGGCATCGGCATTTTCGAAAAATATTTATCAAGGAATCTTAAAAAAGAAAGCTACAGATAAACAGATACTATATATGTCTCGAGTTACCCTTGTTGTGATAGCTATTATTGCTGTAATCATAGCATTTGATGAAAATAGCGTAATATTTACAGTTGTATCCTTTGCTTGGGCAGGGTTTGGAGCCACCTTTGGTCCTACCATGCTATTCTCCCTATTCTGGAAACGTACCAGCAGGGCAGGTGTTATTAGTGGGATGCTAGCCGGTGGTATAACCGTATTTCTGTGGAAGATGGTGATTCGTCCCTTGGGCGGCAACTTCAATATTTATGAATTGTTCCCCGCTTTCGTAGTATCCTGTCTCGTAATCGTAATCGTATCTCTACTGACGAAAAAGCCTTCGCAGGAAATACAAGAGGAATTTGATGCAGTTCGTAATTATCGATATGAATAGATAATAAAA
>CAYMLE010000051.1:3931-16787 GCA_964391115.1 uncultured Herbinix sp.
TTAAACAAGAGATTATTTTGGAATGAAATTTTATAAATAGAAGTTATTTAGGAAAGAGTCTACTGTAAGAAAGAGATTATTTTAGGAAAGAGATTATTTTAAGAAAGAGTTTATTTAAAGAAAGAGTTTATTAACAAAAAGATTAATATAAAAGAAATAGATAAAGTGGCTTTGGGTATATATACCATAGCCACTTTGTATTTCTAGTGGATTTACAGCCAAGACCTATGAATCTATCTTGTGGACTTTTAATAATCCATATGGTACGATAAACAAGCGTAATTATAAATGAAGCTGCTACAAGCTTAAGTATAGAAAGGTTTGCAAAAGAATGAATTTATTAACCATAGAGAATATGAGCAAAAGCTATACGGAGCGGATGCTCTTAGACCATGTAAATCTTGGAATCAATGAGGGAGATAAGATTGGTGTTATAGGTATCAATGGAACGGGGAAATCCACTCTTCTCAAAATCATAGCAGGGATGGAGGATATGGATACTGGTAATCTTACCAAGGGGAAAAAAGTTCGGATTGCCTATCTGCCTCAGACCCCGGAGTTTGATGAGAGTATGACTCTGATACAGAATGTGGTTCAAGGACAGAAGGCGGAAGAGGAGTATCGTAACCTAGAGGGAGAAGCAAAAGCAATGCTTCGAAAGCTGGGTATAAACGATCCGGATGTGTATCCAGGGATTCTTTCCGGAGGTCAAAGAAAACGAGCAGCCCTAGTTCGAACACTTCTAACGCCAGCCGAAATACTTGTACTGGATGAGCCAACGAACCATCTTGATAGTGAGATGGCGGAATGGCTAGAGGATTATTTGGACAAATATAATGGGGCATTCATTATGATTACCCATGATCGATATTTCTTAGATAAAGTAACGAACCGAATCATTGAAGTGGATAAGGGAAATATCTATTCCTATAACGGCAATTTCTCTAAGTTCTTGGAATTAAAGACAGAGAGAGAAGAGATGCAGCAGGCTACAGAACGAAAGGCGAAAAGCTTATTCCGCATGGAGCTGGAATGGATGCAGAGGGGAGCCAAGGCCCGATCTACGAAGCAAAAGGCTCACATCCAAAGATTCGAAGAGCTACGAGACCGTACAGTAATCGAAATGGACGGTAAGGTAGAGATAAATGCCTTATCCTCTCGATTAGGTAAAAAGACGGTTGAGTTGGAGAATATCCATAAATCCTATGATGGAACAACACTAATCCGTGATTTCACCTATATCCTCCTGCCAGGTGATCGCATCGGTATTATCGGTCCCAATGGATGTGGGAAATCAACACTTCTCAACATCTTGACAGGTGTACTGGAACCAGATACAGGTTCTATTAGCGTAGGAACGACCATAAAGCTGGGTTATTTTTCTCAGGAAAATGAATATATGGATCAGAGTCTTAGGGTGATCGACTATATTAAAGATACAGCGGAATACATCCAAACCTCAGAGGGCACTATTACTGCTTCTCAGATGTGTGAAAAATTTCTCTTTACAGGTGCTATGCAGTATTCACTGATATCAAAGCTATCTGGTGGGGAGAAAAGAAGGCTTTATCTACTAAAGGTACTAATGGATGCACCAAATGTATTGATTTTGGACGAACCAACCAATGATCTGGACATTCAGACCCTAACCATATTGGAGGATTATCTTGAGGCTTTCCCTGGTATTGTGGTTACCGTATCCCATGATCGATACTTTCTTGATAAGGTAGTGACCAGAATCTTCGCCTTTGAGGATGCTGGTGAAATCCGACAGTATGAGGGTAACTTTTCAGATTATAAGGAAGCTAAGAAACTCCAACTAGAGGAGTCAGTATCTAGCCTTAGTGGTAAGAAAATAGAGGAGGCAGATAAGTCCTCCAGTATTGCGACCTGGAAACAGAGGGATAATCGTCCTAAATTCACTTATCAGGAGCAAAAGGAATTTGATACCATTGATGAGGATATAGAAACGTTGGAACAGCAGATCGAGTTACATGAGAAAATGATAGAAAAATCAGCTACCGATTATACGAAACTCAATGAACTGATGTCTAAGAAAGAACAGCTGGCGCAGGAACTAGAAGCCAAGATGGAGCGATGGGTCTATCTCAATGATCTTGCGGAGCAAATAGAGGTTGCAAAAAATGAAAGATGAATGCGCTAGCATTCATCTTTCTTCTAAAGTTACCCGAATCGTATCCCCTGGTTGTTTCCCGATTTTAGCTCGAATATCCTTTCGAATTCCAAGGATATGGCAGGGAGTCTTCATTCTCACGAGGCTTCCATCGTAGGGTTCTCCATCAAACGTTGCTATGACCGGAACTCTACCCCTACCGAATTCTTCCTTTACATCAAAGGGAATCTCAATATATGCACCGTCAATATCTGGCACCTTCTGAATCTCCGCTTCAAACTCATAAACTTTTCCCATCGGTCATGAATTCCTTCCTTATTTATACTCTTTCGGTAATAACAATCATTAAGTTACATAAAATTGCCATATACGAATCCCGCAATTACCTCATTATACTCCTTCATATATCAAAGAGTTTACGTTATCAAAAGCGTAGACCGGCGAATAAACCTGCATCTATATGCAGATGCGCAGACCGGCCGAATGCGGACGCTTTATACCGCATGAGGGTAAGGCAAGTCAGATGCATGTAGATGCACGTTTATTCGCCTTCACCACATTTATCTTTGTCACCCCAACTCCTGTTACTTATATAAAGAGTAGAAATCAGCTTCTACATCCTCCATTCGGTGGCTAAACCAATTCTTCATATCATCTAATGCTTTATTATATATATGTTTGCCTAAGCTATCCATATAAAAATCTAATATCTTTTCAGATGCAATAATACCGATCTTTTCATCTCTCTCTGTCTCAAAGAAATAAATAATATCGTCAATGATGTTCTTCTTCTCTTCACTGGTTAATTTAATACCATTATAACTATACCCCTTATCCATAGAAACCTCCCTTCTGCCCTAATACCTAAATCTAAGCGTATCAATAAATAGCTTGATACACAAAAGGACCTTACGCAATATCTTAACTTAAGTATAATGCGTAAGGTCCGTAGAATCAAATATAAAATATAGTGGTTAAGTTACCTACTCGTTATGATATAGCCTTGAGGTTTGGTGTAGCATTTGTTTAGGCCGTCTGATCGAATTGGGAATTATAAAGCTTAGCATAGAAGCCGCCCTTCGCTAGGAGCTCCTCATGATTACCCTGCTCTACAATATCTCCATCATTCATTACCAGAATAGTATCAGCATCTCGAATGGTGGATAAGCGATGAGCGATGATAAAGCTGGTACGTCCCTTCATTAGGTTATCCATAGCCTTTTGAATTAAGATTTCGGTTCTAGTATCAACCGAGCTGGTAGCTTCATCTAGGATTAGAATTTTTGGATCAGCCAGGATAGCCC
Organism: uncultured Herbinix sp.; assembly: GCA_964391115.1. Classification (GTDB taxonomy): domain Bacteria; phylum Bacillota; class Clostridia; order Lachnospirales; family Lachnospiraceae; genus Mobilitalea. The sequence goes on from CAYMLE010000051.1 coordinate 7,370, forward strand.
GGGCTATCGTAAGCAGCTGTTTCTGACCCTGGGATACATTGTTAGCCTCTTCATTTAAAATCATCTGATAACCATCCGGTAGAGTGCTGATGAAATGGTGAACATGAGCAGCCTTAGCGGCACGAATCACTTCTTCATCCGTAGCATCGAGCTTACTGTATCGGATGTTTTCCATAAGAGTTCCATTAAACAACCAAGCATCCTGAAGAACCATACCGAACATTTTTCTAAGCTCACTACGATCAAAATCCTTGATATTATGTCCGTCGATGAGGATGGAACCGCTATTAATATCATAAAATCTCATTAACAGCTTAACCATAGTGGTTTTGCCTGCGCCGGTAGGACCGACGATAGCAACCTTCTGACCCTGAGCAATCGTTGCACTAAAGTCCTTGATAATAATCTTATCAGATTGGTAACCAAAGCTGACATGATCAAAGTCTACATTGCCCTTCATACCATCAGTGGATACCGGGTTCGTGGTAGTAGGAACCTCTTCTTCGGAATGCAGGAATTCAAATACCCTTTCAGCAGCCGCAGCTGTGGACTGGAACATATTTGCTACCTGGGACAGCTGATTGATCGGCATAGTGAAGTTACGGATGTATTGAAAGAAGGATTGAATCTGTCCTATCTGAATCTTTCCGCGAACAGTTAAATAACCACCGAGAATTGCAACTCCAACATAGCCAATATTACTTACAAATTGCATGATAGGATGCATCAAGCCCGATAGGAATTGAGACTTCCAAGCAGATTCGTATAGTTTATTGTTGTGTTCATCGAATTCTCGTATTACATCCTCTTCCCGGCTAAAAGCCTTGACGATATTGTGACCGCCATAAACCTCTTCAACCTGACCATTGATATGGCCCAAATACTCCTGCTGTTGAGTGAAGTATTTCTGTGATTTTTTGATGATACCCCCGATGATAGTTACGGATACCGGAACAATCATCAGCGCTAGCAGTGTCATGGAGAAAGAGATACGAAGCATCATTATAAGTACGCCGATGATACTGACTACGGAAGTAATGAGCTGAGTTAAACTCTGATTTAAGCTTTGACTTAGGGTATCTACATCATTGGTGACACGGGATAGAATTTCACCATGATTCATTGTATCGAAATAATTCATAGGCATCCGATGAATCTTCTCGGAGATTTTTTTACGGAATTGATAGGTCACCTTCTGTGAGATACCTGTCATCAGTAATCCCTGTATAAAGGAGAAGAGAGAGGAGATACCGTAAAGGCCAATTAAAAGGAGAAGAATGTTCCCCAGCTTGCCAAAGTCAATTCCATCTCCTCCACCGAGCTGACGAATTAAGCCATTGGCTATCTCGGTGGTAGCATCTCCTAATATGGTAGGACCGATAATTGCGAATATGGTACTACCGATGGCAAATATAATAACGATCAGAAAGCCTATCTTGTATTGAGAAAGATCCTTTGTAAGCTTCTTCATGGTGCCTTTAAAATCCTTCGCCTTCTCAACAGGGCCTCCCATTCCGCCGTGGCCCATACCACCTCGTTTTCCCGCTGGTTTTTGAGCCGGACGTTGTTCTGTATTATCTACTGTATTGTTTGTTTTATTGTTATTTTTCTTACTCATGGCTTAACTCCTCCTTTGACAATTGAGAAGATGCAATCTGTTGGTATACCTCGCAGGACCTTAAGAGCTCCTTATGAGTTCCTTTTCCAACAATGCGACCCTCGTCTAGTACAAGAATTTGTTCTGCGTTCATTATGGTGTTGATCCTCTGTGCAACGATAATTAAGGTACTGTCTGCGAGCTTCTCCTTAAGGGTTTTTCTTAGGGTTGCATCCGTCTTATAATCTAGAGCAGAAAAACTATCGTCGAAGATATAAACCTCTGGCTTCTTAGCGATCGCTCGAGCGATAGACAGTCTCTGCTTCTGACCACCGGACACATTGGTTCCTCCTTGTGAAATCGGAGAATCATAGCCTTCTGGCTTCTCATTGATAAAATCAGTAGCTTGAGCAATCTGTGCAGCTTGTTCAACCACTTCTTTTGCAGCGTCAGGTACTCCAAAGGAGATATTGGAGTTAATGGTACCAGAGAAGAGTACGCCCTTCTGAGGAACAAATCCTAGCTTATCTCGTAGAGTACGAAGCTTTAATTTACGAATATCCTGTCCATTCACTTTGATAGTACCACCGACAACATCATAAAACCTTGGAATAAGGTGAATTAATGTGGATTTACCACTACCGGTACTACCGATAATTGCAGTAGTTTCACCGGGCTTAGCAACAAAGCTAATATCAGATAAAACATCCTCTTCAGCTCCTGGATAGCGGAAAGAAACATTCTGAAATTCGACCAGACCCTTTTGCTTTGTGGAGGAAAGTTCCTCTTGCTCGGGATCATGAATTACTTCATCTACGGTAAGAATCTCATCAATACGCTTAGCTGCAACTCCAGCTCTCGGTAGCATAACTGATATCATAGTTAACATCAGGAAGGACATGATGATCTGCATCGTATACTGGATAAATGCAATCATATCACCAACTTGCATGGAACCCTCGCTAATCTGATGTGCTCCGACCCAGAGAATCAAGACAGAAACTAAATTCATGATTAACATAAGGGAGGGCATCATGAAGGTCATAACTCGACTAACAAAGAGTGTATTACGGGTAATGTCAACATTAGCCTTATCAAAACGCTCCTTCTCATGTTGCTCCGTACTAAAGGCACGTATTACCGGAAGTCCGGTTAGAATTTCTCTGGTAACTAAGTTAATGCGGTCAACGAGTTTCTGCATTACTTTAAACTTAGGCATAGCTATAAATAAGAGGGTTAGGATTAACGCAAAGACAGCTCCAACCCCAACACCCAGAGTCCAAGTCATGGAGGTGTTCGTAGTAATAACCTTAAAGAGTCCGCCCAAGGCCAAAATTGGTGAGTAGATGACAATGCGGATCATCATGACAATTAGCATTTGTACTTGTTGAATATCATTGGTGCTTCGGGTAATTAATGAAGCTGTGGAGAATTGATCCATCTCGGCATTGGAAAAGCCTAATACCTTACGAAATACGCTTCCTCTTAGGTCACGGCCTAATTTCGCAGCGATTCGGGAAGCAATATAAGTAACCAGTATGGAAGCAGCCATGGCAGCCATAGCCAACCCAATCATCTTTGCTCCGACCGATAAGATGTATTTTGTCTGTATTTTGCTTAAATTAATTCCGATAATTTCATATTCCGTTTTTGTAAAATGTGAAGCAGTCTGGGTAATGATAGCTTCCGGCATCTCAGCCAGTTTAGTATACATAGAAGTTAGAAAATCAGTTCTGAGCTCCTCAGGCATTACGCTAAGGACGGTAAACAGATCCATTCCTTCATCAGCCATATTAGGAGGGAACATGGAAGAAAGATTGTTCTGGCCCTCCTCCGGAGCCTGTGAACCACGTTCGGATTCAATGATGAGCATCAAGGGAATTGACATTATATCATTTAAGAGCTCTGTTTTATCCTTATCACGGACATAGAGTGCCTCGGTTTCCACCAAGGGATATTTCATTTTGTAACTGGCCAGAGCACTCTCGTTCATAGCTTCCTTATCTATAAGGGTATAGTGACTAAGAACGACATCCCGATCTTCTTGAGTAAGAAATAACAGGACTTTCTCCATCTCGGAGGCTCGAATAGCCTCTGGGGCGGCGTCTGTAATTCCTCCCTGCATGATGCCCACATTGATAATTTGGGAGGTATAGGTTGGTAAGGATAGGTCACAGTAAGCCTGAGTAATCAGTAGAACTGTGACAAATACGAGCGCTAATGCTGATTTTTTTAAATATTTTAAAAGCTTGAGCATAGTTATTCCTTTCTGAATTTTATTTAATAAGAATATGGGTATACGAGTATATAGGTCTAAGAATTTCGAATGAAAATCGAAATCTTTACTGTAAATTGTCCCTAATCTTACGTGTAAGCTCGAGATATGTAGCTATCTCTTCTTTGGTAAAGCCATGAAACATCAATTCTGTTAGGTGGATTAGATGCTTTTCACCCGTTTCAGCCAATTGGAATCCAGCAGGAGTGAGATACACTCTCATAATTCGCTTATCATCTTCATCTGGTATTCGATGGACATATCCACTGGTCTCCAGCTTTAGAAGCATACCGGTTATCGTAGCAGGAGTTACAAAATTCTTGTCTGCCAGCTCCTTTTGGGTTAGCCCCTCCTGTTCTCGAATTAAGCTTAATAGCTTGGCTTGACCAGGATATAGCTTGTGCTCATCCACGTTATGATAGGAACGCTGATGGATTACTCGAAACACCTCGGAAAATGCATTGATCAGTTGCTTAATATGAATCTTATCCATAGAGTATTTCCTTTCTAAAAGTTACATTTACAAATTAATATATACAACAAAAAAGGTTAGGTGCCTAATGAAATTGTATTATAGATGATTTTTATTCAGACGTCAATATCTATAAATAAGTTCATAAATATTTAAGAAATAGTACAGAAAAAAGGCTGCAATATATCATCTCTTATAGATAGAAAAGGAGGGGATATCGCAGCTTTTTTGTGTTGTATTTTAACTATTATAGCTTTTCTAAAAGTACCTGTAACAACTGATCGTTAACATCAGGATTCATAAAGCAGAAGCGAATAAACTTATTATTTAAAAACGGGAAAGTAGAGCAATCACGGATCATCAAGCCCTTTTTAATGGCTGCTTCAAATAAATCCATGGAGGAAACGTCTTCCTTTAAAATCTTGATTAGAATAAAATTCGCTGTTGGAGGAAAGCACAGTACATTCGAGTTGGCGCTTAGAATTGAAACGATACGACTCCGTTCCTTCGCAATCAATTCTCTTGTTTCCCGTATATATTCGTTGTCGGTGAACATGATTTCACCAGCTATAGCAGCAAGGCTATTAATCGTCCAGGGATTCTTCCTCTGGTTCATTTCCTTTAAAAGATCGGCATTGCCACAGATAGCATAGCCTAATCGTAGGCCGGGAGCAGCAAAGAATTTTGAGATGCCCCGAAGGATAATGATGTTATTATAGTACCGAGTCAAGGAAACAGAGGTAATCTTATCAATATCTTCCGCAAACTCTACATAGGTCTCGTCTACCATAACGAAGATACCTTTCCGTTTACTAATATCTAAGATTTTTCGCATATCACTGCGGGTAATCGATGTGGAGGTGGGGTTGTTAGGATTGCAGATTACCAACAGTTCGACATCCTGGGTCATTTCCTTCTCTAGGGAGGGGATATTCAGTTGGAAATTATTTTCCTCTTCCAGTCGGTGATAGAGGGTGGAGCCTCCTCCGAGGGATATCTCCCGTTCATACTCTGAGTAGGTGGGTCCTATGATTAATGCCTTTTTGGGATGCTTGATCTGAATAAAGAGGGAGATAAGCTCTGTGGATCCGTTCCCCACGATGATATCATCGGCTTCCGCTTTCACATAATTGGCGATGCATGTTCGTAAGGAGGTATATTCCCGATCTGGATAGCTGGTGATGGCATCTATTTGCTCCGATAGGGTCGTCTTAAGCTTTGGGGAAATACCCAGGGGATTGACATTGGCTGAGAAGCTTGTGATGTTTTCCTTCTTGATACCATATACCTTTTCTATTGATTCTAAATCACTACCATGAAAATGATCTGAGTGCTTAATCATATGACATCTCTCCTTTTTATTTGCTTCTATATTAGGTACTTACGAGGTTTCGCACTTATCTATTGCGATATTGCCTACTGGTTTCGACAGGACTAGATTTTTTTTCCTTTATGCTTTATAATTATAATTATACATTATAACTTTTATTTACCAAATTGCAATGGCGATTAGTATTGCTGAAAATATTATCGTGGGGTGATTCCTTGAGGGAAAAAATCGAGCGTTTATCAAAAGGGGAATTTGAATATGCTTTACCTGAATTAACACTCTCCGAGGGAAAGCTTGAGCTTCATGTAGAAGCAGGCAAGCAGTACGAGGGTTGTTTTCAGATACATAATAGTAAAGGACTGATTATGAAGGGAGCCTTATACTCCTCCCATCGGCAGTTTTCCTTACTTGATACAACCTTTCAGGGTAGTGAGGCTACCGTTCATTACCGATTTGATGCTATGTGGCAGAAACCGGGCGACTGTGTTCAAGGGGATGTCACGATAATCAGTGATTGTGGGGAACGGTCCATTCCTTTTATTGCATTGATAGAGGCTGCCTATTGTAGTACCACTCTTGGTAGAGTTAAGGATTTGTTTCAGTTTGCGAACCTGGCTCGGATGGATTGGGCAGAGGCTAAGAAGGTGTTCCGATCAGAGGAATTTGAACGGGTAATTCTAAAGAATGATTCCAAATATAAAGAAGTATATCGGATTCTCAAGAAAAATATCTCCACGAGCCAGGCCTTAGAGGAATTCCTAATTGCCGTTCATAAAAAATCTAAAATTGAATTAATCATAGATAAATCCCAATTAGAATATGACTATCCTACAGCAGAATTCATGGATAAGCTTATTCTTACAAAGAATAATTGGGGGTATGCGGAGATTCGTGTCAGCACGGATGCTCCCTTTCTTCAGTTAGAGCAGAAGTTTCTTTGGGCAGACCGGTTTATCGGAAACACCCATCAAGTTTCTTTTCTGGTTATACCTAGCAAGCTTAGACCCGGCAAGAACTACGGACGAATATGGATAAAAACTGTATATCAGACACTAATTGTGGAAGTAGTCTGTCGTTGCCCAAGTAATCGTACCGCTGGGGAGGATGTAATTACCGAGAAAAAAACCTGGTTTGAGATTATGAACAGCTATCTGGATTTCCGAATGGATCGAAATAGCTTAACTGAGTATGTTGCGGATACAGGACAGCGGTTGAACCGATTTCCTGCTAAGGAAGGTAGTTATATTCATAAATTAATGAATATTCATTTGATGCTACTATCGGGGAAAACCAAGGCAGCAGAGTCACTTCTTGGAGAATTAGCTAAAGAGGAGTCAACCCTTAGACGAAAATCCATCAAGGAGTATGCCGCGTATCTTTATTTGAAAGCTCTCTGCTTCAAAGATGAAGCTACCATAAAGCAGGTTACCGATTCCCTGCGAAGCATATATAATCAAGGAAATTATGATTGGCTTATACTATGGTTTTTATTATATACAGATAACCGATATATAAAGAATCTAAATCGAAAGCTTATGGATATCCGAGAGCAGTTTGTGGCTGGTTGCCATAGTCCGATTCTTTATTATGAAGCCGTAATGATCATGAATGAAGAGGCTTATCTTCTGCGAGAGCTTACAGAATTTGAAAAACAGGTGATGAATTTTGGGATTAAGAATGGAATATTATCAAAGGAGATCGCGCTCCAGTATTCCTATCTAGCAGGTAAACTTAAATCATTTGACCCAATCATCTTTAAGGGACTCACTCAGTTATATAAGCAATATGGTGAAACTGCAATTCTTTCTGCCATCTGTAGTATGCTGATAAAAGGGTTGAAAAAGTCCAATCGCTATTACAAATGGTTTCAGTTAGGGGTGGAAAAACAGCTACGCATAACGGAGCTTTATGAATATTATATGTATTCCGTGGATGAAGATATGTTGGAGCCCTTGCCCCAGTCGATTTTACTATACTTCATATATAACAGTAGCTTGAATGATCGAAAGAGAGCCTTTTTGTATGCCAATATCATCCGCTATAAGGACAAGTTAGCGACCATTTATCGAAGCTATATGAAACGTATGGAGGTATTTGCCTTAAAACAGCTGGAGGTGGGCAGTATAAGCCCGAACCTATCGGTGCTATATCGAGAGTTTTTATATAATAGCAGTATCAGCCAGGAGCTGGCTGGGCTATTGCCTAGGGTATTATTCTATCACGAGCTTCTATGTACGAATCCTAATATGGTTTCAGTAGCCGTATACCACCGGGAAACAGGAATAGAGGAAACTCAAGCTCTCCAGGAGAAGAGGGCATACATCCAGCTTTATTCGGGTAATACCGATATCTTTCTCGTGGATAACTATGGGAATCGATATACCGTATCGGTGGAGTATTCCTTAAAGCCACTGTTGCATCTAGAGGAAAAGGAACTTGAGGTTCTAGATAATAAAGATAGTCAAGCACTCTTATTGCATATCCTGGAACGATATCAGAATCATAGAATTTTGAGTTCTGTTTCCATGGAGGTTAGAAAGCAGATATTACAGCTGACTGGCATTCAGGAGGATTATCTTATCGACTGCCTGACTACTTTGATATACTATTATTATGAGCATTATGATGAAGAGCAACTCACGCTTTATCTCTCCTATATGGATATCCGTAGGATTAGGGAGTCGGATCGGGTCCGATTCCTAGAGTCCCTGATTATGCTTAAAAATTACGAAAAAGCATTTGATATCATTAGAGAATATGGCTTTGATAACCTCTCCATTCAATGGCTTTTACGATTGTGTTCTGGTTGGATTGCTTGCTATGGGGAGGACACGAAACAAGAACTGATCGTAAATCTATGCTTCTATCTATTTTCACAGGGAAAATATGATGAAGCAATCCTAACATACCTGGTAATTCATTATTATGGTCCAACACCCGATATGCTTCGTCTATGGAAGAGTGCGAAAGGGTTTGAGCTAGATATCCATGAGCTCGAAGAAAGACTTTTGGTCCAAATATTATTTACTGAAGATTATCGAAGGGATGGTATTCGAGTCTTTCGGAACTATTATAGGAATGTATCCAATCATATGCTAGTGCGAGCCTTTATCAGCTATCACGCATATCAATACATGGTCCATGGTCTAGAAGCGAGGAAGGAGCTCTTTGAGATTATGAGAAGAGAGCTCAATTACGAAGAAAATGATATCTGCCTACTAGCTTGGCTCAAGTATAATTCTGGAAAGCAAGAATTATCAGAGGGTGAAACGAATTTTATTTCAATTAATATAAACCGATTGGAGAGAAAAGGTGTTGTTTTTCCTTTTTATATGAATTATGAAAAACTACTACCGCTTCCTCATCGAATGCTAAATAAAACCTATATTGAATATAGTGCGGATCCGTCCAGACAGGTTTACCTCCACTATCGAATCATTAGGCGGGATGTGGAAGCTGGATTTATTACAGAGAGACTGCCCAATGTATTTCAAGGAATACATGTGAAGGAGTTTACCTTATTCTACCATGAAGTGCTTCAGTATTATATTACAGAGGAGTTGGCTGGTGAAACTAATACATCAGAAACCTATGAGATTATCTATGATAAGGAAGCAACACCTCAGGATGAGTCAAAATATAATCAGATTAACCGGATGTTAATGGCGCAGGAGATGCAGAACGAGACCACTCTTAAGAAATGGATGGAGCAGTATGTTAAACTTGAATATATAAGCTCGGAGT
>CAYMLE010000052.1:0-10437 GCA_964391115.1 uncultured Herbinix sp.
CTCGTATAGTCCCTTGAAGTCGTTCTTCTGATTAGGAATCAATTCATTCAGAGCTGCCTCTCTGGCCTCTACAGTCTTACTAAGAATCATCTTTCTGATCTTAGGAATTCTCTCAGGCTCGAAGAACATATGCTCTGTTCTTGTAAGACCAATACCCTCTGCACCGAATTTAATTGCATTTGCTGCATCCTCCGGTGTATCTGCATTGGTTCTTACTTTCAGGGTTCTGATCTCATCAGCCCACTTCATAATTCTCTCGAAGTTACCACTGATGGATGCCTCTACAGTCGATATATCTCCGATGTAGATGTTACCAGTGGAACCGTCTAAGGAGATGTAATCTCCTTCTTTTACAGTATTTCCAGCTAAAGTAAAGTATTTTGCTTCTTCATTGATCTTGATGTCACCACAACCAGATACGCAAGCAGTACCCATTCCACGTGCAACTACGGCTGCATGGGAGGTCATACCACCACGAACGGTTAGGATACCTTCGGAGGCATGCATACCTTCGATATCCTCAGGAGAGGTCTCAAGACGAACAAGAATTACTCTGTTGCCCTGCTCATGTGCCTTGGTAGCATCCTCAGCAGTAAAGTAAACCTTACCAGCTGCTGCACCAGGAGAAGCAGGAAGAGCGTTACCTACAGGCTTAGCTGCCTTTAAAGCTGCTAAATCAAACGTAGGATGTAATAACTGATCTAAGGATTTTGCATCGATTCTCTTGATTGCCTCTTCCTTTGTGATCTTTCCTTCATCTACTAAATCGCAAGCGATCTGAAGAGCAGCCGGAGCTGTTCTCTTTCCGCTACGGGTCTGTAAGAAGTAAAGCTTCGTATCTTCGATTGTGAACTCCATATCCTGCATATCAGTGTAATGATTCTCAAGCAGGGTAGCAATTCTCATAAACTCAGTATAAACTTCAGGCATATCTTCTTCCAATTTACTAATCGGCAGAGGAGTTCTAATACCAGCAACTACGTCCTCACCCTGAGCATTGATCAGGTATTCACCATAGATCTTTGCTTCACCAGTGGAAGGGTTACGGGTAAATGCTACACCAGTACCGGAGGTATCACCCATATTACCGAATACCATTGCCTGAATATTAACAGCGGTACCCCAATCACCAGGGATATCGTTCATTCTTCTGTAGTAAATCGCACGGGGATTATCCCATGAACGGAATACAGCGGTAATCGCTTCGATTAATTGATCTGCAGGATTCTGAGGGAATTCAGTTCCCATCTCTGCCTTATATAAGGCTTCAAATGCAACAATAACTTCCTTTAAATCATCTGCACTCAGGTCTGTGTCTAAATGAACACCCTTGCTCTCCTTGATTTCATCCAATACTCTCTCGAACTTGGATTTAGGAATCTCCATAACTACGTCGGAGAACATCTGGATAAATCTTCTATAGGAATCATACGCGAATCTAGCATTTCCAGTCTTTTTAACAAAACCTTCAACTGCTGCATCGGTTAAACCTAAGTTAAGAATAGTATCCATCATACCAGGCATAGATGCTCTTGCACCGGAACGAACAGAAACAAGTAAAGGATTTTCTAAATCTCCAAACTTCTTACCCTGCTCTTCTTCCAGTTTGTTTAATGCCTCAAAAATCTGAGTCTTGATTTCCTCTCTGATTTTTTTGCCACTATTATAATAGTCAGTACAAGCCTCTGTAGTCACAATAAAACCTTGTGGTATCGGAAGTCCTAAATTAGTCATTTCTGCTAAGTTAGCACCCTTACCACCAAGAAGGTTTTTCATTTCTGCTTTGCCTTCTTTAAACAAATAAACCCATTTTGCCATTTGTCAGTGCCCTCCTAAAATTATATTTATATAATTAATATTACATGGATTGTTTGAGTGAAAAGTACTCCGCGAGCAGGATGAAACAATCCTCATTCTGTTCGCGTAATACTTTTCACACTCAAACTTATCCACATATATCAAATTATTACTTTAAGTGAAATATTTAGTCACCAATGTGCATTATAGCATAGAATTCTTTCACAAGGGAAGACCTTTTTTCTAGAATCTAAACTTATTCTCGAAATATGCCTTTAAATCCTCGATTTTCACTCTTTCCTGTTCCATAGTATCTCGATCACGTACGGTTACGCAACCATCATTTTCTGATTCAAAATCATAGGTGATACAGAAGGGTGTACCGATTTCATCCTGTCTGCGGTAACGCTTTCCGATATTTCCTCTATCATCAAACTCACAGTTATATAACTTACACAAATCCATGTAAACTTTCTCTGCTGGTTCGGATAACTTTTTGGACAGTGGAAATACACCGATTTTCACAGGTGCCAATGCCGGATGGAAATGAAGTACCGTACGAACATCTCCCTCAGCAATCTCTTCCTCATCATAAGCAGCACATAAGAACGCAAGAGTTACACGGTCAGCTCCTAAGGATGGCTCTACTACATAAGGAATGTATCTCTTCTGCTTCTCATCATCAAAGTAGCTCATATCTTCCTTTGATACATTCTGATGCTGTGTTAGATCATAATCGGTACGGTCAGCAATACCCCATAGCTCACCCCAGCCGAAGGGGAATAAGAACTCGATATCTGTTGTTGCTTTACTATAAAAGGAAAGTTCAGCCGCATCATGATCACGAACTCTCAGCTCATTCTCTTTGAGTCCTAGAATCTTAAGCCAATCGATGCAGAATTGTCTCCAATAGTTGAACCATTCTAGATCTGTATCGGGTTCACAGAAGAACTCCAACTCCATCTGTTCAAATTCTCTAGTACGGAAGATGAAGTTACCCGGTGTTATCTCATTACGGAAGGACTTACCAATCTGTCCAATGCCAAATGGAAGCTTCTTGCGGGAGGTTCTCTGTACATTTTTAAAGTTTACAAAGATACCCTGAGCGGTCTCAGGCCTTAAGTATACAACGTTTTTGGCATCCTCAGTAACACCCTGGGAAGTCTTGAACATCAGATTGAACTGACGGATATCTGTAAAATTATGTTTTCCACAGGTTGGGCAAGCAATGTTATGTTCATTAATATAATTCATCATATCCGCATGAGGCCATGCATCTACAGAGCCTTCAATGGTGATCTTCTGCTCATGATTATAATCCTCAATGATTTTATCTGCCCGAAAGCGCTCATGACATTCCTTACAGTCCATCAGCGGATCTGAGAAACCGCCAAGATGACCGGAGGCTACCCAGGTCTGCGGATTCATAAGAATCGCACAATCCACACCTACATTATAGGGGCTTTCTTGAATAAACTTCTGCCACCATGCTTTTTTAACATTATTTTTCAACTCTACACCCAGATTACCATAGTCCCAAGTGTTGGCAAGGCCACCATAGATTTCGGAGCCCGGATACACAAACCCCCTGGCTTTTGCCAATGCAACGATTTTTTCCATTGTCTTTTCCATCATTCATCCTCACAAATCATATTTTCATAATATTTTATAACAGGCATTATAACTGCCGTAACCATGACACTCTCATATCTCACTATCCTAACACTTGTAGCTTACTTCTAACGGACCTTCGTAACAGATAGTTCAGAACGAAGGTCAACTTGCTGGTTTATAGATTACAACCGTAGCTCCATCACCACTACTTTGGATTTTATTATTCTCCTGTAGAGTGGCATTCTCACTATAATATTTGATATCACCATCTATGATAATATCGAAAGGCTCATACACTACTAATACTCGATGTTTACTATTATCAAAAGCGGTAGCCCTATCTACCTTGGATCCCTTACGGGTTAAATAATGATCCGGCAATGTTAGAGCAATATTCTCTGTACTTGTACCAAAATATGCTGCAATGGCATTATTAAAGGTAGCATAATGCTCCATGCCAGTATAATTCAGTAGCATGACTGCCCGCCCATTTTTTATGCTGAGGTCTTCAATTGTTACGCTATCTCCTCCAGCCTTGCTATTATACACATCAATCTCCTTGGATACAAATTCATTCAACTCTCCAAGATTATAATAGTTTTTCTCGAAATTCTCCACGATGGCAACCTGTAGCGAACCGTTACGTTTGATCAGAAACGTATTTGCAGTGATGTCATCTTCTTTTGTCAAATGTATTTCTTTTTTTGAACAACCAACCATTACCAAGATAAGTAATAGCAAGATTGTTGAAAAAATAGTTTTCTTCATAAATGCTCCCTCCAAAGGATAGTTATGGGTTCATATCATTTTAACCTTATTGTAATATAATTTCAACAGTATTTTAGAAATTGTTTGAGGCCATATCCGGGTTAATGATACTGATATATTACGATAGGGTATTTATCAGCTCAAGGGACTTGAAGGTATGATCGATATAGCGTTCCAGATACCGCCTGATGCATAACATCAATTCCCTTAGTATTTCATCAGCTACAGTAAAGGTATACAATTTTTCAATTTTGCTGGAAATTATGTACTGCATCGCATAGAGGGTGGAGGTGCTGAGCCGTATTGAACTATGATCCCTGTGTTGACAGCTTGCACATTGAATGCCGCCACTTTCAATGGAAAATCGATAGGTTTCCTTCTCTAATGTTTCTTTATCTTTGGAGCCATGCTCACATTTTACACAATAAAATACCTGAGGTGCCATACCATCCAATGCCATAATCTTCAGTTCAAAGATTGCCCGAATCAGGGATAAGGTGATTGTTTTCTTGGTTATTGCTCGAAGTGTTTGATACAATAGCTTGAGAATTTCTTTCCCGTCACTTTGTTCCTTTGTCAGATGGTCTGCAAATTCGCAAAAATACAAGCCATAATATACACTTTCTATATCATTCCTCAATTCAGGAAAATAATTCGATATTTCACAATTCTGAATGCTATAAGAAGATCTTCCAGCATACAAGCTAAATTCACCAAAGGCAAAGGGTTGGCTACATGCCAAAAAGGCGCTATTAGGTCTCCTGGCGCCTTTGGCAAATACTGATATTTTTCCGAGCTGAGTCGTTAATAATACAAGTCTTTTATCATAATCCCCAACCGGCATGGCTGATAGGACCATTCCCGTCACGATGGTTGATGCCGGCATGATACTCACCTTCTTCTTTCCTGTCCACGACCGAGTAGTGGTCTTCCATACTTTCTTCCCTAGTACAAGCAATGTAGTTTAAGTAATCATCGACTTTCCCAGTGCGGGTAAAATCTGACCAAAAATCATAATGTTTCATAATGAGCCCCCTAACCATAAATCTTTATTACTTTATACCTATAGGTTTCCCATCTTGCGATTTTCTAAACTGGTTAGAATATCCCATTCGTATTTTTATCTTCCTACTTGACAAACTAAAAAAAGCTTGTTCTAGAAATATCTAGTGTGTGTCTTTATCTAATCTCATTTGTTTTCAAATAATCCTTAGATTTCATTTCGATTGTAGCCAAAATTCTTAAGAAGGAAATCACTATCACGCCAATCCTTCTTCACCTTGACCCAAAGCTTTAAATTCACTTTGCAATCCAGAAGATTCTCGATTTCTCGCCTAGCCTGGGTTCCTATTTGCTTTAGCATAGCACCGTTCTTGCCTATGACCATGCCCTTATGGGATTCCCTTTCACAAACGATCGTGGCAAAGATATCCATCAGTCCACTGTTCTCTGTTGAATCACTTTTTCGGCTTCCATGTTGTTCCTGATTACGCTCCTTCATCTGGTCAATACTGACTGCTATTCCGTGAGGAATCTCCTCCTCCAGAAGTCGTAAGGCTTTTTCACGTATTAGTTCTGCAACGATCTGCTTCTCCGGCTGATCCGTAATGGTATCCTCATCATAATACTGAGGACCATAGGGAAGATATTTGAAGATGGACTCCATCAGCACGTTCGTATTCTCGCCCTTCAAAGCGGATACAGGAATAATCTCTGAAAATTGTAAAAGATCCTTATAGGCATCGATAAAGGTAAGTATTACCTCTTTCTTCACCATATCAATCTTATTAATTACAAGGATAATCGGAGTATTAACCTTCTGTAGCTGTTCGGCTATGAGTCGTTCCCCTTCCCCGATAAAGGTTGAAGGTTCCACTAACCATAGCACAACGTCTACCTCTTTAAAGGTTCTCTCAGCTACGCTAACCATATAGTTACCCAATTTATTCTTTGCTTTATGAATACCAGGGGTATCCAGGAATATAACCTGCCCCCGTTCATCGGTAAAAACCGTCTGAATCTTATTTCTGGTTGTTTGTGGTTTATGACTTGTTATGGCTATTTTCTGCCCGATTAGGTGATTCATCAAGGTTGATTTACCGACATTCGGTCTCCCAATCAGAGTTACAAATCCAGATTTATATTTTTTATTATCAATCATTTCCTTACCAGCCTCTCATTTACTTGATCAGACTCTGAACCGTCTTAAATAGGTCACGATTTTCCTCTACCTTTTGCTCATTTCCGATAACGCAGATATTCCCTGCGTCTAGAATAGAGCGGACCACTTCGGACAGCTTTCTGATTTCCTCTTGTGTGACATTGATTACCTGATCCCTTTCTCTCTGAAGGTCTTCCATCGTTACTCCAGTCAGATACATGGACAGAGAACGGCGTCCTTTACTTTGCGGTGTCAAAGGAGTGTCGAGGGAACTAATGGTACCAATGATATTTCTTGTGATATCTCGTTCATTTGCAGTGTAATTCTTAACGAATTCCGGTGCATTTTCATATGTCTGATTGGTTTCTCTAAGGTTTGGATCCCGATAGGAGGTAAAATATGCATCACCATCTACTCCATTGAAGCCACACATGCAGCCGTAAGCTCCGCCCTTAACACGTACATTATTCCATAGATAATCATAGCTAAATAATACCTGCAATACCTTGAGGGCACCTGTGTAGGAATAACCAGCTTTTCGAAAGTTTCCTGCCCTAGCCACATATTGAACCTGCATCGCTGCCTTAAAGCCCTCATTGAAACATTCTGGCTGCAAAGGCTCCCTACGGTACGAGGCAATCAGGCTATCCTTCGGGCTATCTTGAAGGCCTCCAACAAAGGAAGTAAAGTGGTTTGCAAACACCTTGTATCCTATCTCATCCGCTGTAATACTAACCAGAAGCTGATCCTTCGTGAAGATCATTTGCATCAGTTCCTTTAATCGTTCCACTATCTCACGCTTTTTGCTATCATAGTTTGTAGCCAGGTCCTCTAGGAAATAATAGAAGGCTATGCCAGAACAATTCTCTTTGAAAAGTCCATGAGCGGAGGAATAGGATATCGCCCGATCCACTGCTACGGAATGACCAGAGGAATTAAACCTCATCTGCATCCGGGATTTCATCTCTTCAATAATTTCCTTCAGACGCTTTGTATCCTCAAGCTTGGTCCGATAAAGCATCTCTTCGATTAGACGGAAAGCCTCCGGAAGCTTATCATACATTACTTTGGTTCCAATTTCAAACACTGGAAGAAACTGGCCTAAATTCTCTTTAATCGAGAAGCTTTTCACATCCGTATAAATACCTCCGGTATGAAGGTTTATTTCATTGGACAGCTGTAGATAAGAATAATTATCTGTATTGACATAGCCTAGTACCATAGAAAGCAGAGACATATAGGGTATCAGCTCATTGGGTATGTTGCTGATGTCAAATAAGAGTCTAAGATAGGCAATATCATTGGTAAACACATCATGGTGAACCACCTTTACCCCCATCTCTTCCGCTTCCTTATTATAAATGGGTTGGGGTTCCCTGCCGATATCCTCTCTAGACAGCATCGGTATCTTCTCCAACTCCTCCTGGGTGGAGGGTGTTTCTTGGTATTGTTTTAGATGCCTGGTTGCAGTAAGGATGGCTTGTAATTCCTCTTGGGACAAGGAAGCCTTATACTGGGTAAGCATCTCTTTTACCTTTGCATCCTTCCTAGCATTGAGCCCAGCCATAGGCTCTAATATAATCAGGGAGGCATGGGGGTTATCTAATAAATAGTCCCGAATCAGTTGTTCATAATAACCGGTACCAATCTTATCTTTTAAAAATTCATATATCTTGTTTTCCTTCAGATTAGCAAAGGGTTTTTGATCATCATATAGCCAGGTACTCATAACCCTTAGACCATAGATCAGACCCTTAGGGTAGGAACCGAAATCTGCCTCTCTGTAACGGAATTCGTAGAAATTAATAGCGGCTCTAAGAGACGTTTCATCTAATCCCTGCTCTACCGCCTTCGTAAGCTCTTCTTTGATAATCTGTAGAAACTGCTCCTTCTTATCCACTTCTGAATTCTTAGCAATAATGGAGAAGGTCGGCTGTAGATATTCACTGGAGTAACTACTCATGATATCCTTACCAATTCCAGCGTCTAGTAAAGCCTGTTTCACCGGCGCACCGGGGGTCTCTAGGAGTACATAATCCAATATTTGAAAGGATAAATTTAACTCCTTGGAGTAGGTGTCTCCAACTACGGTATTAAAGCTAAGGTAGGTACTATCCGAGGAATTCTCCTCTTCTCCAATGGAATACTGGGCGGTAATCTCACTCAGCTGATCAAAGGCCTTCTGCCGATGGATCTCAGAAACCACTGCCAGAAAATCATAATGGGACAGATATTCCTGATCTAACCAGTGAAGTCTCTCTTCAAAGTCCATATCCCCATACAGATAAATAAAACTGTTAGAGGGGTGATAATAAGTCCGGTGGAAATCTAAAAACTGTTCATAGGTGAGTTCTGGAATAACATTTGGATCTCCTCCAGATTCCACACCATAAGCGGTATCAGGAAATAAGGAATTCAGATTCAAGCGATATAACTGCTGTTCTGGAGAGGAAAAGGCACCCTTCATCTCATTATAGACAACACCATTCATCTTCAGTTCCCTGTCCATATCCTCTAACTCGTAATGCCAGCCCTCCTGTTCAAAGATCTCTCTACGATCATAGATATTCGGATGCAAAACCGCATCCATATAGACGTGCATCAAATTCTTGAAATCCTTATCATTCTGACTGGCGATAGGATAAATGGTCCGGTCAGAATAGGTCATAGCATTCAGAAATGTATTCAATGAGCCCTTCGCCAATTCTACAAAGGGATCCTTCGCAGGGAAGCTCTTGGAACCACACAAAACAGAATGCTCAATGATATGTGCCACTCCAGTACTATCCTTCGGTGGTGTTCTAAAACCGATGGAAAACACCTTATTGGAATCTTCATTGACCACCAAAGAAATCCGTGCTCCAGTCTTTCTATGACGGAGAAGATATCCCTGGGCATTCAAATCAATCAATTGTTCCTCTAATACAAGTTCATAGGAAGAAGGAATTTTGACATTCATGATATTACCTCCATTTAAAGTTTAATTCAATATGTTCATTTACTCATCTGTTTATCTTGATTCAACAGCCCAATATACGGTGCCAATGATGGCTCAGTATTGAACTACTTTAGTTTACCTTTTATAGTTTACCTTTTATAGATTATCAATAATTCGTGTTCTGATTCAGTATGGCAATTTACTGTAATTGCTTATTCATAATAACACAATTTCTTTTAATTGTCATTTCTATCAATGGAAAATATTATTAAGAAAATGTTACAAAAAACAACAAAGATGGTTTGACTTTTTGACGAATTCGTGATAAATTTAAGTATATCATTACCAAATATGGTAATTAATTTAATTCTTGTTTTAGGAGGCATTTTTGTATGAAGAAGGGTACAGTAAAGTGGTTTAATGCTAAAAAGGGTTTTGGTTTTATTTCTGACGAAGAAGGAAACGATGTTTTCGTACATTTCTCCGCACTTGTAATGGATGGTTTTAAGGTTCTAGAAGAAGGAGATAGTGTAGAATTCGAAGTAGTTCAAGGTGAAAAAGGACCTCAGGCTGCTAACGTATCAAGGTTATAATCACAGCGACTTAAATCAATTTTATATATATAACATATTAAATTGTATCGATCGAATGGGTTGTAACATAGGGTACTACTAGGCGGTTCAAGGTAGTTCCCATAACAAAAGGACAGGAGCGTAGAATGATCTACATCTCCTGTCCTTTTTTAAATTCGGACTGGTGTGTGAGGGAAGTCCGTGCTCGCTCTGGCGGCTAAACACAACCAACACTGGCAGTCCCGTCCTCTCCACTCACATCCCAACAGCCCCACTTATCCTTATTCTAATGTTTAAAGTGTCTCATCCCCGTAAATACCATTGCAATCCCATATTCATTACATTTCTTTATAGAATCTTCATCCCGGATTGAACCACCTGGCTGAATGATCGCTGTAATACCTGCCTGATAAGCGGCCTCCACGCAATCATCAAAGGGGAAGAAGGCATCCGATGCCAATACAGCTCCCCTGGTCGCATCATCTCCGATCAATTCCACTGCATGGTCCATCGCTTGTTTTGCTGCCCAAATTCTGCTTACCTGTCCTGGTCCAATTCCCACTGTCTGCTTGTCCTTCGCAAGAGCA
>CAYMLE010000052.1:10447-16761 GCA_964391115.1 uncultured Herbinix sp.
AGAGCAATTCCGTTCGATTTAGCAAATTTCACAACTCTCCATCCAAACAGAAGGTCCTCCAGCTCCTTCGCTGAGGGCGCACGATCTGTAACCACCTTGATTCCCTCATCTCCTATGAGCTTACTATCTATGGTTTGAACAATTAGTCCACCATTCACCTTCTTGAGATCATAGGCCTCCTCACTCTGAGGTACTTGGATATCCTTCAGCTCCAGTAGGCGAATATTTTTCTTTGTCTGTAATAGCTCCAAAGCTGCCTTGTCATAGGAAGGTGCTACAACCACCTCAAGAAATACCTTCATCATTTCTTCTGCGGTAGAAACGTCCAATTCTCGGTTCAAAACAACAATACCGCCATAGATGGACACCTTATCTGCAGCAAATGCTTTCCTCCAAGCTTCATGAATCGTATCGGCACTGCCAACACCACAAGGATTGCCATGCTTACAGGCAACTAAGGTAGGCTCTGTAAATTCCTTAAGAAGCTCTAGGGCGCCATTGGTATCATTTATGTTATTAAAGGACAATTCCCTTCCATGAAGCTGAACTGCATCTGTGATTGAGCCCTTCTTATTACCGATCTCACGGTAGAAGGCTGCTGCCTGGTGAGGATTCTCTCCATATCTCATATCTTGGATCTTTTCAAAGGTCATGGTTAATGTTTCAGGTAGTTCCTTATCGTTTCGCTCTCCCCTAAGGTAATCTGCTATCAGAGTATCATAAGCAGAGGTATGCATAAATACCTTCTGCATCAGATAAAGCTTCGTATCGAGGGAAACCCTTCCATCCTTCTTCAGCTCGTTTAATACCGTTTCATAATCCCTTGGATCCACAACCACTGCTACATCCTGATAATTCTTCGCTGCAGACCGAAGCATGGTAGGTCCACCGATATCTATATTTTCCACTGCCTCAGCCCGGGTAACCCCTTCCTTCAGGATTGTTGATTTAAAAGGATATAGATTTACAAACACCAAATCAATCGGGTTAATCTCTAGATCTGCCAGCTGCTTCATATGATCCGGGTTGCTTCTCATAGCAAGCAGTCCTCCATGGACCGCTGGATGAAGAGTTTTCACGCGCCCATCCAAGCATTCAGGGAAACCGGTTATTTCTGAGATTTCAATAGCAGGAATCCCTGCTTCCTTAAGTTTTCCATATGTCCCACCCGTAGATATAATCTCTACACCAATACCTGTCAATTCCTTAGCCAGATTAGCAATACCTGTCTTGTCTGATACACTGATTAATGCTCTCATGATTACTCTCCTTCTTTCATTGGAAGATATACCTTGTGTCCTATTGTTTAAAATATAACACTTTTCAGCAGGACTTATCAATTGATTATTACTAATAGGATTTATTGTTAATACTAATATGTAGATTCGATGTTATGGTAAGGTTAATATATGAAAAGCCTTAGATCTCCATTTGATCTCTCTTTTGATTATAAAATATCCGGTTGCAATCCCCCTTGATTTATACTATAATTCGTATGGTAGTTTTATCTAATTAATAAGGAGTTATTATGAAGAAGTTAAAATGTTTTAAGCCTTCCGATATTTTTATTGGAATTATATTTACACTTTTGTTAATATCCCTTGGTGTTATCATAACCATTAATTTTAGATCTTTATATTACTTAGACATTAAAATACTGAACATTGAGAGAACCTCCGGAATACCCCGAGAAGAAATCGTGAGAAATTATGATGCATTGATCGATTATTCCTCTCCTTTCTTTCGAGGTGATTTGAAATTCCCATCCCTTGAGGCTTCAACTTCAGGTTTACAGCATTTCAAAGAGGTTAAGGATATCTTTACGGCCTTTTATATTATGGCAGCTTTGACCATGGTAGCCGCTATCCTAATTGTTATCTATAAGTCCCGTAAGAAAGATATTAGTTATTTAGCAGTCTCCTCCATCACTGCCATTGTTCTACCTGCTGTGTTGGGCGCTTTGATTATGTCTAATTTCGACAAAGCCTTCATCTTATTTCATAAGATGTTTTTTAGAAATGATCTCTGGATATTCGATCCGATGACCGATCCGGTTATCAATATCCTTCCAGATACCTTCTTTCTTCACTGTGCGATGCTAATTATATTTTTCGTAATATTGGGGAGTATTGGTCTCTTTATTGCTTACTTGATTATAAAAAGCCGTTCCTCAATTCGCTACCGTAAGGTCAAGGGTTTGAAAATATAAGTATTTATGGTATAATGTTTAGATAAACTATAAACTATTTTGATACTTAATAAATTAATTTTATATTTCGTATTTAATCAGCGTTTAATACGGGTAACCTATGGATAATAGGTTACAAATTTCATTAACATCAAATAAAAACAAACAACTTAGTAATGTTATAAAGGAGTAAAATATGAGAAAGACAAAAATTATCTGCACCCTGGGTCCATCGACAGACAATGACACCATATTAAGAGAATTGATTATGAACGGTATGGATGTAGCCCGTTTTAATTTTTCCCATGCCGATCACGAGGAGCACCTCTCAAGGTTAAAGAAGATTGAGATGTTACGCGAAGAAATGGGTATCCCTGTTGCCACCCTGTTGGATACAAAAGGCCCCGAGATTCGTATCGGTAACTTTGCAGACAACAAGAAAATCCAGTTAAAGGAAGGACAGACCTTCACACTAACCACTCGAAATATCGAAGGTGATGAAAATGAAGTCTCTATTTCCTATCCAAATCTGATCTATGATATTGAAGTTGGAACTACCATTTTAATTGATGATGGCCTAGTTGAAATGACTGTTGTAGATATGACTGCTACCGATATTATCTGTAAAGTCAAAAATCCCGGAGTTATCTCAAACAAAAAGGGAGTAAATGTACCTGGAACCCATCTATCCATGCCATATCTCAGCGATAAGGACCGTGAGGATATTATCTTCGGTATGGAACACAATTTTGATTTTATTGCCGCTTCCTTTGTCCGTACAGGAGAAGACATCAAAGACATCAAGAAGATTCTGCATAAACATAATTCATCTACAAAAGTTATTGCTAAGATTGAAAATATGCAGGGTGTAGACAATATTGATTCTATCATTGAAGCTGCGGATGGCATTATGATTGCCCGTGGTGATATGGGTGTTGAAATGCCTTATGAGGATCTGCCCGCACTTCAGAAGCAGATTATCAAGAAGGTTTATAACAGTGGTAAACAAGTTATTACTGCCACCCAAATGTTAGATTCCATGATTAAAAACCCTAGACCTACCAGAGCTGAGACGACTGATGTCGCAAATGCGATCTATGATGGTACCAGTGCTATTATGTTATCAGGCGAGACTGCTGCTGGACTCTATCCAGTTGACGCTTTAAAAGCTATGGTTAGAATTACACTTCGTACCGAAGCAGACATTGATTACAAGAAACGGTTCCGTATTCTAGATAATGCAGAACATCCCGATATTACGGATGCGATCTCCAGAGCTACGGTTACCACCGCTCATGACCTGAATGCTAAGATGATTATTACGGTTACAACCTCTGGCCGGACTGCCCGAATGATTTCAAAATACCGTCCACTCTGTCAGATTATGGG
Source organism: uncultured Herbinix sp. (assembly GCA_964391115.1). Taxonomy (GTDB): domain Bacteria; phylum Bacillota; class Clostridia; order Lachnospirales; family Lachnospiraceae; genus Mobilitalea. The sequence continues at coordinate 14,025 of CAYMLE010000052.1, forward strand.
TTGTACAACTGATCCAGTAGTATGTAGACAGTTGAACATGGCTTGGGGCATCACTCCTGTGCTAATCGCCGTGGAGCATGATACCTTCGAATTATTTGATCATGCCATTGAATCAGTAGAAAAAGCCGGCTATCTTAACGAGGGTGAACTGGCGGTTCTTACCGCAGGTGTTCCTCTAGGTACCAGTGGTACAACTAATATCATCAAGGTTCAAGTCGCTGGTGAAAGACACTTAAAATAAAGCATCGATCTATTGCATAAGCCTGAATGTTTTTTGTTACCTAAAATACAAATATATTAGGTAATTGCGAAACTTGTAAATTGTTGGCATTGTACGAACAACAGATACTGTTCTGGAGCGGAAGTTAAGCGGAATGAGCGTTGGAGCGGAGGAATATGTATTTGTTGTTCATACAAGACAATAACTATAGAGTTTCGCAATTACCTATACAAATATATATTAGAAAGGTGAGCATTGTAGATGAAAAAACAGGATTATATAAAATGGGATGAATACTTTATGGGGATTGCTCTTCTCTCTACAGAACGAAGCAAAGATCCCAGCACCAGTGTTGGAGCATGCATCGTCAGCGAGGACAACAAAATACTCTCTGTAGGTTATAACGGAATGCCAATTGGGTGCTCCGATGATGATTTTCCTTGGGATAGAGAAGGTGGCCAGCTGGATACGAAATACTTCTATGTTTGTCATGCAGAGTTAAATGCCATATTGAATTATACCGGAACCCATATGAAGGGTGCCAAGCTTTATACAACCCTGTTCCCCTGTAACGAGTGCACAAAAGCCATCATACAGAAAGGCATTACAGAGGTCATCTATATGAGTGATAAATATGCAGATACCGATGCTGTCATCGCATCCAAGAAAATGATGGATGCCTCCGGTGTTGCTTATCGACAATACCAGCCAATTGGTAAGGATATCACCTTAAGCCTATAACTAATATCAAACAAAACAATAAAAGTCAGGAGGTTGCTTGTTATGCCATTCGCATACAAGCAACCTCCTGACTTTTATTATATATTAATCATTATTCTTTAAGGAACGATTCTATGAAAATTCTCATACCTTATCTATAAGGGCTATTCCCTTTTTATTCTACGCTGTAGTTTGGAGCTTCCTTGGTAATTTGAATATCATGGGGATGGCTTTCTTTCAATGAAGCTGCAGTAATCTTAATAAATTTACCCGTTTCCTGCAACGTTTTGATGTCCTTGGTACCACAATATCCCATGCCAGAGCGCATACCACCGATAAGTTGGAATATGGTATCTTCCACGGAGCCCTTGTAAGCAACACGACCTTCTACTCCCTCTGGAACCAGCTTCTTAGCATCGGTTTGGAAATAACGATCCTTACTTCCCTTTTCCATAGCCGCTATTGATCCCATACCACGATAAACCTTGTATTTTCTACCCTGGTATAGTTCATAAGTTCCAGGACTTTCCTCACAGCCTGCAAACATACTTCCCATCATACATACATTGGCACCGGCAGCCAGTGCTTTCGTAATATCACCAGAGTATTTGATTCCGCCATCCGCTATAACAGGTATTCCATGGGCCTTTGCCGCTTCATATGCATTCATAACCGCAGTAACCTGAGGAACACCGATACCTGCAACCACACGGGTGGTACAGATGGATCCAGGTCCGATTCCTACCTTGACCGCATCCACGCCTGCTTCGATCAGAGCAAGGGTCGCTTCTGAGGTAGCTACATTACCAGCTATAATCTGTGCCTCCGGAAAAGCAGTTCTTACTTCTCTAACGATTCGAAGTACATTGGCAGAATGTCCATGAGCCGTATCGATTACGATAGCGTCTACCTTAGCTCTCAATAGAGCCTCAACACGTTCCATAATATTATTGGTTATACCGACCGCAGCTGCACATAAAAGTCGACCCTGATCATCTTTCGCACTTAGAGGATACTTAATTTGCTTCTCAATGTCTTTAATTGTAATTAAGCCCTTTAGGATACCTTCATCATCCACGATTGGCAGCTTTTCTTTTCTAGCAGATCCAAGGATTACCTTAGCTTCTTCTATCGTAATACCTTCTTTTGCTGTAATCAAGCCCTCTGAAGTCATAGATTCCTTAATCTTTTTGGTAAAATCAGTTTCAAACTTTAAATCACGGTTCGTTATGATACCAACTAGCTTTTTACCATTAATGGTAATCGGAACACCGGAAATACGATATTTTGCCATTAACTCGTTGGCATCTTCTAAGGTGTGATCCGGAGATAAATAAAATGGATCAGTAATTACGCCATACTCAGAGCGCTTTACCTTATCCACCTCATCTGCCTGTTCTTCTATAGACATGTTTTTATGAATAACACCGATACCACCCTGTCTTGCCATAGCAATGGCCATCCGGTTTTCCGTAACGGTATCCATTCCTGCGCTCATCAAAGGGATATTCAGCTTAATCTTCTTCGTCAGTTGTGTTGTGAGATCAACCTGATTGGGCAGTACCTCCGAATACGACGGTACCAGTAATACATCATCAAATGTAATTCCTTCACCAATAATATGACCCATTGTTTTAATTCCTCGCTTTCATATGTTGAATAATGTATAGGTAGTTTTTCCACAGATATTGTTAAATATTTTTACAAGTATAGCGAATATTCAAAGTCTTGTCAACCATTAATCCCACGATTCATCAAGACCATTAATCCCACCATTAATCCCACGATTCATCAAGA
>CAYMLE010000053.1:0-16450 GCA_964391115.1 uncultured Herbinix sp.
GAACGGGTATACTCTCCATGGGTGGATTTGGACAAGCTAATGAGGGAGCGAAAAATCCCTCTTTTTGCATTGGAAAGTCAGGACCCAGTGAAGGATTTTGATTTTCTCGGTATTACTCTGCAGTATGAGATGTGCTATACCAATGTTCTACAGATTTTGGAGCTTTCTCAGATACCGATCTATGCCAAGGACCGGACGGAAGATGATCCAATCGTCATTGGTGGCGGTCCTTGCACCTATAACCCAGAACCGATCGCTGATTTCTTCGATTTGTTTTATATCGGAGAAGGAGAGACTGCTTATGATGCTATTTTAGATTTGTATAAGGAATGCAAGAAGCAAGGGAAGTCACGATCCGAGTTCCTGAAGCTGGTTTCACAGATAGAGGGCATGTATGTACCCTCTCTTTATGATGTAACCTATCAAGAGGATGGGACGATAAAAAGCTTTGATAAGAAGTATGCTATGGTGCCGGATAAGGTGAAAAAACAGGTGGAAATGAACCTCAGTGAAGCCTTTTACCCGACGAAGCCTCTGGTTCCCTTTATAAAAGCTACTCAGGACAGAGTTGTTCTGGAGATACAGAGAGGCTGTATCCGTGGATGCCGTTTCTGTCAGGCGGGTATGGTTTATCGACCGACCAGAGAACGTGATATTGAGTACTTGAAGAAATGCGCCAGCGAGATGCTATCCTCCACCGGGCATGAGGAGATCTCCTTAAGTTCACTTAGCTCCAGCGATTATTCCAAGCTACAGGAGCTGGTGTATTATCTCATCGAAGAATTTGGTTCAAAAGGGGTAAATATTTCACTTCCCTCCCTTCGAATCGATGCTTTTGCCTTGGATGTCATGGGTAAGGTTCAGGATGTACGAAAAAGTAGTCTAACCTTTGCACCGGAGGCTGGATCCCAGAGATTGAGGGATGTTATTAACAAGGGCTTGACCGAGGAGGTAATTCTTAAGGGATCCTATGAAGCCTTCCAGAGTGGCTGGAACCGGGTGAAGCTGTATTTCATGATGGGACTTCCGACTGAAACAGAAGAGGATATTGAAGGAATCGCAGTATTATCTGATCAAATAGCAAGAGAATATTATACATTACCGAAGGATCAAAGAAATGGTAAGGTTAGTATCGTTTCCAGTACCTCATTCTTCGTTCCGAAGCCCTTTACGCCGTTTCAGTGGTCTAGAATGAATACCAGTGAAGAGTATTTGGCAAAACAGCGGTATCTTCGGTCTAAGTTTAATGAACAATTAAATAAGAAGAGTATTAAATTTAACTGGCATGAAGCAGAGCTCAGCGTACTGGAGGGTGTATTGGCTAGAGGTGATCGCAAAATCAGCAAAGTGATTTATGATGCCTATCAAGCAGGCTGCCTCTATGATTCCTGGAGTGAGTTCTTTGTCAATGAAAAATGGGTGAAAGCCTTTGAAGATAATGGGATTGATATGTTGTTCTACACCAGTAGAGAGAGGTCTGAGGAGGAGATATTCCCTTGGGATTTCATTGACATAGGAGTAACTAAGGCATTTCTTATTCGAGAGTATCGAAGAGCGAAGGAGTCCAAGGTGACACCCAACTGCAAACAGACCTGTTATAACTGTGGTGCCAAGGTCTTTGGTGGAGGAGTTTGCTTCGGAGATCAAAGTATAGCTGCATCAGAGAATGTGACAGAAACAACTGCATCCGGTGTTTCGATTACCATATCTGCCGGTCAGGAGGTGCCTTATGAAGGTTAGGATTAAGTTTCAAAAATACGGTGCTATGAAATTTATTGGTCATTTGGATGTAATGCGATATTTTCAAAAGGCCTTTCGCAGAGCCGGGGTCGATAATGAATATTCGAAGGGGTATAGTCCGCACCAGATCATGTCCTTTGCAGCTCCTCTTGGAGTGGGGTTAACCTCCGATAGTGAATATGTGGATGTACAGCTATTATCCAGTGATGCTCCTGATATTATGATCGAGAGAATTAATGCGGTTATGACAGAGGGCTTTCGAATCACAGGCTTTCATATCCTTCAGGATAGGGAGGAGAATCAGAAAAAGGTTACTGCCATGTCCCTTTTATCCTCAGCCGATTATTTGGTTTCTCGGAAGGATGGATATCCGATCGTAGAGAAGATTCGTACACAGGAACTATTCCAACAGGAATTTACTACGTTCATGAATCAAAAGGAAATAATCGTAGATAAGAAAACGAAAACGACAGAGAAATCGGTCGACATCCGACCGATGATTACCCTGACTGCCTATCATTCAGAAGAATATGAAGCCAACCGAAAGGAAACACTGGTTATGGAGGCTGATAGCAGCTGGAATAGTGTGGCTGATGTCTATGATAATGGTATCAAAGTATTTCTCCAGGTTCATACCGGTAGTTCGGTTAATCTGAAACCAGAGCTGGTGCTAGAAGAATTCTGCAAGTTTATTGGGATGGAATATCTGCATTATGAATGGCAGGTTCATCGAATCGAACTGTACACCAGAGAGGAAATGAGTGGTAAGCTCATACCTTTGGATCGGTTAGAACAGTAGAGTTGGGTATAATTAAAGACTTATAACGATATTAGCTAATTGCGAAACTCGTAATAAATAACTTTGAGTTTTGGTAACCACTTATAACGATATTAATAACGAGGAGCTATCAATAAATTATGGACCAAAAGCTTGTGATAACGAAACAGGAGAATAGGATTATCTCTGCGTTCTTTGAAGATATGGATATGGTCCAGGTGTCCATAAATGCGGTTGAGGACGAGAGCATCCTTGGTAATATATACCTGGGCAAAGTAAAAAACATTGTAAAGAATATCAATGCTGCCTTTATAGAGATTGCTGATGGCAGGATGTGTTACTACTCTATGTCTGAGAATCGTCAACCGATAATGACAAATATGATTATGGAGAAGGAAGCAGGAAAGCGTCCTGAGATAAAGCTTAAGAATGGGGACGAGCTGATTGTCCAGGTTGCGAAGGAGGATGTGAAGACCAAAGCACCTGTGGTAACCTCCAATATCAATCTGACCGGTAAATACATTGCTCTGACTCACGGCAAATCTACCATCGGGGTATCATCAAAGATTGAGAATGAGAAGGAGCGCCAACGACTTCGCAGTATTGTAAACCCGTATCAGAACAAGGAATATGGTTTCATCATCCGCACCAATGCAGCCAATATGACTGCAGAGTGCATAACCAAGGAACTATTGAAGTTGAAAGAAACCTATGAATCCATTCGCATGTTTGGTGTTCATAAAAGCCGGTTTTCCTTATTGTACAGTACACCTCCAAATTATATCTGTGATATACGGGACGGTTATGCGGACCGTGTTGATGAATTCATAACGGATGATCCGAAGCTGTATGAGCATATTCGTGAATATCTTGAACATTATCAAGCAGAGGATATTGGTAAACTGAGGCTCTATTCCGATCCGATTCTAAGCCTAGCCAACCTCTATGGTATAAATGAGAAACTGAAAGAAGCGTTAAAACCTATGGTCTGGCTGAAATCCGGAGGAACGATTGTCATACAACCGACCGAAGCCCTGACTGTCGTTGATGTAAATACTGGTAAAGCGGTTGCTGGGAAGAAAAAAGTACAGGAAACCTTCCTGAAGGTAAACCGAGAAGCTGCTAAGGAGATTGCAAGGCAGATTCGACTTCGGAATTTAAGTGGTATTATTATCATTGATTTTATCGATATGGAATTACAGAAGGATAAGGATCTGTTGATGCAAGAACTTGAAGGTTATCTAAAGGTGGATCCGATCAAGACCACTCTGGTAGACATGACCGCTTTAGGGCTGGTAGAAGTGACCCGGAAGAAAGTTCGAAAACCACTTCATGAGCAGAGGGCTGGCTGTTAATCCTATTGGAACTAGTATTTATCTTAGTATTTAATAGGAAGGTCAATTATTTTAGTAGTAAAGACTCAAATAGTAATTTGTAAATCAATAAGCATTTTTAGATTCTGGATACACAAAGGAAGGATTCTATGAACAAGACAAATGCCATGCGCCTTTTAGACCAGGCAGGCATTCCTTATCAGGCAATGGAATATGAGGTAGATGAACATAATCTGTCAGGGGAGTATGTGGCTGAATTGATTGGTATGCCGACAGAACAGGTATTTAAAACGCTGGTAGCTATCGGTGAGAAAAAAGGTGTAATGGTTTTCTGTATTCCTGTCAACCTGGAGCTTAATCTTAAGAAGGCGGCGATAGCGGTTGGAGATAAGAAGATTGAGCTACTCCATGTTAAGGATTTGCTAAATACCACGGGATATATCCGAGGAGGCTGTTCTCCCATAGGGATGAAGAAGAAATATCCTACCTATATGGATGAGACTGCAATTTTATTTGATGAGATTACAGTCAGTGCTGGTGTTAGAGGTTGTCAATTATGTATCCCCAGACAACCATTAGTAGATTATGTTGATGCCATACTCTGTGACATAGCTAACTAGCGAGTAGAGTGTTTGCGTTATGAATATATGATTTGAAATAGCAAAATGTTTATAAATCACATTATGATCCGACAAAGGAGGAATATTTATACAGGATAGTACGATTCAGAAAACACAGGATGGAATTGAAGTACCTAACCAGATTAGATATCTGGTGTTAACAATCTATGCCATGTCCTTCATTATTTTTGGTTTCTTGGTGGATCAGCCGGGTAATATTATTCGTGGACTTTATCGAATTGTAGTGCATCCGGATGTTTTAATAACGGACTATATTGCCTTGGGTGGAATTGGAGCATGTTTTGTTAATTCGGGGTTACTTACGTTAGCGGTTATCCTTATGCTATATTTATTAAAAATGAACTTAACTGGACGCTCGATTATTGCGATATTCTTAATCTCAGGTTTCGCATTGTTTGGTAAAAATATTATTAATATCTGGTTAATTGTATTCGGTACATATCTATATTCCAGAGTGAAGAAAGAAAAGTTTGTAGATCATGTTAATACGGCACTATTGGGGACAAGCATGGCACCAGCAATTACGGAGATTATGCTCTATATTGAGCAACCCTTATGGGTAAGAGTTTCATTCATGATAATCGTGGGCCTGGGAATTGGCTTTGTATTACCCTCCTTGTCAACCCATACCATTCGATTTCATATGGGCTACTGTATGTACAATGTTGGGTTTGCCGCAGGACTTCTGGGAACAATTATCGTATCTTTAGCAATATCCTATGGTTATGAGATAAAACAGAATTTAGTCTGGAGTACAGGAAATAATCTTGTCTTAGGTATCTTTCTTTTTGTTATCTTTTTATTCTTTATAGTTACGGGATTTTTCCTTAACGCCAAATCATTTCAAGGATTAAAACGTATCTTCCAAAGCAATGGTAGATTGTTTAGTGACTTTGTCGATAGCGCAGGTTTTGGCCCGAGCCTCATAAATATGGGTATCAATGGATTTATCGGAATGGGTTATGTTCTGGCAATTAAGGCACCTTTAAATGGTCCAACGATTGGAGGAATTTTAACTATAGTAGGGTTTGGAGCATATGGAAAGCACTATAAGAATATTTTACCGATATTAGCAGGAGTCTTAATCGGAGTACTAACGAAGATTTGGGGTCTGGATGATCCCAGACTGATCATTGCAGCGTTATTCAGTACGGCTCTGGCACCCGTCGCAGGTGAATTTGGCTGGGTTATTGGAATTATAGCTGGGTTTATTAATTCCTCCGTCGTGTTAAGTGTTGGTGTTCTGCATGGAGGAATTAATCTATATAACACAGGCTTTTCATCGGGAATAGTTGCAGCTATTATGGTGCCAATCTTACATTCCTTCAGTAAAAAAGGAAAAGAAATTGAGTAAATATATAATATCTCATTGGACAAATTTATTTTAGTAATTTGTTGACAAAGAATAGTGCTTGTGATATTATAGCTTAGTGTGCCGCACAATGAGGTTAAAGTTCTGTTTATACAGACACCGTAGTTGGCGAGTAATGATAATAGGAGGTGCCATATGTACGCAATTATTGCAACTGGTGGAAAACAGTACAAAGTAGCGGAAGGCGATATCATTAGAGTAGAGAAGCTTGGTTTAGAAGAAGGAGCAACTTATACTTTCGATCAGGTACTTGCAGTGAACAACGGCGAGTTAGTTGTAGGTAGTCCTACCGTAGCTAGCGCAAACGTTACTGCAACTGTTGTAGAAGAAGGCAAGAATAGAAAAGTTATTGTCTACAGATACAAGAGAAAAACTGGATATCACAAGAAGAACGGTCACAGGCAGCCGTATACCAAGCTTAAGATTGAAAAGATCAACGCATAAGGAAAGCTGATATGATCAGAGTAACCTTATTTAAGGATGCAGAGAACATGATTACAGGCTTTCGGGTCCTAGGCCATGCAGATTATGCAGAATATGGCAGTGATGTCGTATGTGCTGCGGTATCCGTCTTAGTAATCAATACCATAAATTCTATTGAGCATTTTACCTCGGATCAGTTCCATTTGGATCAGAATGAAAAAACAGGTCATATAGAATTAAACGTGGTTTCACCCATCAGTAATAATACAAGCTTATTGCTGAATTCCTTAGCCCTTGGGCTTCAGGGAATTGAAGAGGAGTATACAGATAAGTATATTCAGATTTCTCAGGGGAAATCCCATTAGAATTGAAATTGTTGTGAAGTTATATTGAATTTAGGAGGTGTAAATTATGTTAAGAATGAACCTTCAATTTTTCGCTCAACGGTAGAGATTCCGAATCCAAGAGACTGGGTGCGAAAAGAGCTGACGGACAGTTTGTTCTGGCAGGAAATATCCTATACAGACAGCGTGGAACAAAAATCCATCCCGGAACGAATGTAGGTCGTGGTGGAGATGATACATTATTTGCTTTAGTTGACGGTGTACTCAGATTCGAAAGAAAAGGCAGGGATAAGAAACAGGCATGTGTTTACCCTGTTGAAAGTAAATAATCAGTAGGTGCCGTACGTTTATTGACCCCAAATTCTCGATAGTCTTGAATTTGGGGTTCTTTTATGTATATATTCGATCCTGGTTGTTTTTGGTAGGATAAATGTTTATAATAATTATGATAAATATAAGCTATTATTTCATTATATATTAAGTTTTACTGAATGAACGGTAGGATATAACAAATATATTTATCTTATAAAATCAGAAGTATATGTTCATTTGGTAAAATAATCAAAGTGGTTTATAGATATACTAATAAGAAATATTAAGTTATTTGATGCAATTTGGGTTTATAGTTATGAGAGGACAATGTAGAGTTTTACATTGGGCAGGTGATAGAATGTTTGCAGATAGAGCAGAAATATCGATCAGGTCAGGCAAAGGCGGAGATGGACATGTTAGTTTCCGTAAAGAAATATTTGTACCAGCTGGTGGACCAGACGGCGGTGATGGTGGTAGAGGTGGAGACCTGATATTTGAAGTAGATGAAGGACTGAATACCTTATCCGATTTCCGTTATATTCGAAAATACAACGCTCAGGACGGTGAGAGCGGCGGGAAAAAACGCTGTTCTGGTAAAGACGGAGTGGATCTGATTCTTAAGGTTCCCCTGGGAACTGTAATCAAAGAAAAGGTCACTGGCAAGGTTGTTGCCGATATGAATGAAACCAATCGAAGAGAAGTGATTCTGCGAGGAGGCCGTGGCGGTAAGGGTAACCAGCATTATGCTACGTCTACCATGCAGGCTCCTAAGTATGCACAACCAGGACAGAAAGCTCAGGAAATGATTGTGCAGCTAGAGCTGAAGGTTATTGCGGATGTAGGTCTTGTTGGTTTTCCCAATGTTGGAAAATCAACCTTCTTATCCAGGGTGACCAATGCTAAACCGAAGATCGGTAATTATCATTTTACAACCACCACTCCCAATCTGGGCGTTGTAGACCTAGGTGGAGGAAATGGCTTCGTTATAGCTGATATTCCCGGACTAATCGAAGGAGCATCGGAGGGACTTGGCTTAGGACATGAGTTTTTACGCCATATTGAACGAACAAAGGTATTGGTTCATCTGGTGGACGCAGCTTCCACCGAAGGCAGAGATCCGATTGAAGATATTAATATGATTAATGCAGAGTTGATTTCCTATAATCCAGAGCTGGCTAACCGCCCTCAGGTTATAGCAGCTAATAAAACGGATGTATTTTTTGGCGAAGAAGGCGAAGAAGTAATCAAAAAGCTTCGGGAAACCTATGAGCCGAAAGGGATTCCAGTATTTCCGATCTCCGCAGTCAGCGGAAAAGGTGTAAAGGAACTCTTATATCATGTGAAAGAGATGCTAGATCAACTGGATCAAACTCCAGTAGTGTTTGAAAAGGAATTCTTTCCTGAAGATCTGGCAAGGAACACGTCCAACGAGCCCTACGAGGTATGGAAGGAAGATGACCATCTATATGTGGTGGAAGGTCCGAGAATTGAAAAGATGCTAGGCTATACAAACCTAGACTCCGAAAAAGGATTCACCTTCTTTCAACGCTTCCTAAGAGAAAACGGAGTTCTAGAAAAACTAGAAGCCCTAGATATCGAAGAAGGCGACACAGTAAGAATGTATGGGCTACAGTTTGACTACTACAAATAATACGAAAGCATTATTTGCGTCAACGAATGAAAATACCGGAACGGGAATTTTCATGAGTCTGAGATAAAATATTATTAATGAAGGGAGTATGCGGATGACCACCAAACAGAGAGCTTATTTAAAAGGGCTTGCCATGAATATGGATCCGATTTATCAAATAGGTAAATCATCATTGACACCGGAAATCACAGAGGGTGTGGCAGAAGCTTTGGAAGCTAGAGAACTGATTAAGATAAATGTACTAAAGAATTGTACTGAGGATATTAATGTGATTGCTCACACCTTGGCAGAGCGAACACATTCTGAATTAGTTCAAATCATCGGAAAGAAAATCGTACTATATAGAGAATCTAAGGATAAGAAAAAGATTGTTCTTCCGGTAGACAAAAAGACAAAGACGAAGGCATAAAATATAGTAGAAGCACCATGAACATAAAAAGCGTGTTCCTACTTTGAAGTACCTGGCAAACACAAAAAGTGTGTATTTGCCTCATAACGAAAGCTTGAAATGAGAGGAAGTGCAAAGGATGAAAAAAGTCGGGATTATGGGCGGTACCTTTAATCCAATCCACTTGGGACATTTGTTTTTAGCAGAATATGCTTATGACAGCCTTGGATTGGATCAGATGCTATTCATGCCCTCCAATCATCCACCTCATAAGGCACAGTTAGAGGTAGTATCTAGCAACCACAGACTAAATATGGTGAAGCTGGCGATACAGGATAATCCTCATTTTATAGCTTCCGATATTGAGCTGAAGCGGACGGGTTTAACCTTTACAGCAGATACCCTTAGGATGTTAACTAGGGAAAACTCTGATACAGAGTACTATTTTTTGGTAGGTGCCGATTCATTCATGAAGCTACAAAGCTGGAGAGAGCCTGAGGCCATATGCAAGCTTTGTACTTTGGTTGCTGCTGGCAGGGAACAGCAATCCATTATAGACCTAGAGAACCAGGTGACCCATCTTAGGGAGCAGTTTGGAGCAAAGGTCATATTATTGGATATGCCGATGATTGATATATCCTCAGGCCAGATTCGTGACCGGATTGCTGCAAGAAAATCCATCCGGTATTATATGCCAGAGGTTGTAGCTTCCTATATTGAAGAAAATGGTTTATATCATATGGTATAATTACCTGGCGAACCGTAACAAAAGCTATAACTAATTACTAAAAACATCGACCCTGTTTGAAGCGAAAGCAGAGCCAGATGCTTGGAATTGAAAAACTAAGGAGTAGATGTATGGAACTGCTTGATATACGAGACCACGTGAGACCGATGATGAAGGAGAGTAGATATCTTCATACTCTGGGAACGGAAGAGGTAGCTTATGATTTGGCTCTCATCCATGGCTGTGATGTTTACAAAGCCCGTTTGACGGCATTGTTGCATGATTGCGCCAAGAATCCTAATGGAGATGTCATACTTGAGGAATGTGTCCGGTATGATTTATCTATAACTGAGACAGAAAGGCAGAGGACTGAGCTTCTTCATGCAAAACTTGGGGTAATCTATGCTAGAGAACGATTTGGTATAGAGGATGAGGAAATCCTTAATGCGATTCGTTATCATACTACCGGAAGACCAGGTATGTCCTTGCTAGAGAAGATTATCTTTATCGCAGATTACATCGAACCGAATCGAAAGCAATTGCCCGAAATGGATAATATTCGATGGGCAGCCTATACTGATTTGGATTACGCGGTTGCGCTTATTACAAAAAATGTATTAAACTATCTAACAAGCATAGGTGCCATTACGGACAGCTTAACCCGGGAAACCTATGATTATTATAAGTCATTATGTGAAGTTGAAATGAAAGGGGTATTTATGGATCAATCTAAAGAAATGGTTACCTTAGCCTATAAGGCATTAGAAGAAAAGAAGGCGGAAGATATTCAGGTAATTGAAATTAAGGATATCTCAATTATTGCTGATTATTTTATTATTGCCAATGGTACCAATGCACCTCAGGTGGATGCACTGGTTTCGAGTGTGCAGGATGAATTGAGCAAGAAGGGGTTTGAACCAAAGAGAATTGAAGGGATAAGAAGCGCTAGCTGGATACTAATGGATTATGGCGATGTTATTGTTCACATTTTCTCAAAGGAAGACCGTTTATTCTATAACCTGGAGCGTATTTGGAGAGATGGTAAGGCCATCAGCAAAGAGCAGTTAGGTTTATAATTTAATATTGAACAAGAAAAAAGCAGCCAAGCTAAGAAAAACGAATGTTGATTCTTAGTTTGGCTGTTTTTATGTATCGAATTATTTTTCGTAAGATAGTATTCTTTTAGATACTAGAAGATACGGAATAAACCGATTACCTTACCTAGAATCAGAAGCTCAGAAACAATAATGGGCTCCATCGTATCGTTTTCAGGCTGTAGTCTGTAGTAACCATTTTCCTTATAGAAGGTTTTAACTGTAACCTCATCCTCAATTAATCCCACTACGATATCCCCGTTTTTAGCATGGGATTGCTTTTGAACAAGAATCTTGTCCCCATGAAAGATTCCAGCATTGATCATACTGTCTCCCTTAACTAGGAGCATGAAGGTCTCTTCATTTGGCATTAATTCCGATGGAATCGGAAAGTAGCTAGAGATATTTTCAACAGCGAGAATTGGCTGACCTGCGGTAATGGTACCAACGATTGGAACATTCACTAATTCTCGTCGAGTCAAATTAAATTCATCATCAATAATCTCAATAGCCCTGGGTTTGGACGGATCCCGGCGAATGTAACCATTTCTTTCCAGGGTTTCCAAGTGGGAATGTACGGAGGAAGTAGACTTCAATTTCACCGCCTCACAAATCTCCCGAACTGCCGGAGGATAACCTTTGTTAATAATCTGTGATTTTAGATATTCTAATATTTCTTTTTGCTTATTACTTATCTTGCCATAACCCATTCTATCAGCCTCCATTTATAAATTCGAAATGTTATTTTGCATTCCAGCTTATCAAGCACTATAAGCTATGGTTTTACATCAATTGAGTAGATTATAACATACCTGTCAGATTAATGCAAAACTAATGTTCTGAAAACCGAAGAAATGTTTGTAAAAAGAAACAAATGTTCGAAAAAATAGATTGACAAACAAATGTATGTTCGGTATAATCAATATAAAGAAACAAATGTTCGATATGCGGTTTATGACATAATTTTTTATACATTATTTTTATTTTGGACATCGGATGACTATAACCCATACTATAATATAAAAAAAGATAAAGCATGTATCTATGATCTAATTGCGGATACAAAATAATTATACAAAGATATTTTATGGGAGGATTATCATATGAACAGAACAGTGCATACAAATATTCGACATCATAGAACCAGAATTGACAGAATAAAGCTTTGGTTGATTAGCAGCCTAATGCTGGTGCTTCTTATTTTATCTTCAATTTATGTTTTCAGTAAGACTGTAACCGCTCAAAGAGATGTGGAACGAATGAAGCTAGTAACCAGTGTTGAGATCCAGAAGGGTGATACCCTTTGGAGTATAGCAAAGTCTTATATTTCAGATGAATATGAAGATATTCATGAGTATGTAGACGAATTAATGGAAAGTAATGGATTAGTTTCCGATACCATTCATGCAGGTAATTATATTATTGTGCCTTACTATATGAATTCCTCAGAGGTTTGTAGTACAAGATAAATTTTATTTAATTTGCTTTTTATCACTCCTTTTCAAAATAAATCTTATTTTCCTATCGAAATATACATTAAAGTTGTATAATTAGGTAGCAAAAGTATCCATGTAGGATGCTTTGAGAATAAGATTTATTTTTTTGTTAAATTTGTAATAAGAACAATTGATTCTACAACTTAAATATACTATAATAATACTTAAATTTAACATATTAACACGGCACTGTGATAGTGTGCAGAAAGAGGATCGTATATGACAGATACAAAAGTGGTAAAATTCGGAGGTAGCTCACTAGCCGATGCGACTCAATTTAAAAAGGTTGCCGAGATTATCCTTGGGGATAAAACCAGACGATATGTGGTAGCTTCTGCTCCAGGAAAGCGGTTTTCCAGCGATACCAAGATAACAGATATGTTATATACCTGTTATGATAAAGCATCCAAGGGTGAAAAATTTGATAAAGAATTTAATGCTATAGAAGATAGATACAACTCAATCATTAAAGATCTTGGATTGGATTTGACCTTAGAGGATGAATATAAGCACATCAAATATCTTTTTGCCCATAGTGCTGGCAGAGATTACGCAGCAAGCCGTGGCGAATACCTAAACAGTATTATTCTGGCAAAATACTTGAATTTTACCTTTGTTGATACGGTTGGATTGCTCTATTTTAACGAAAGTGGAGAATTTGATCTAGAACGGACTCTATCTAAGCTTGGTCCTAAATTGAATGAATTAGATAACGCAGTTATACCTGGGTTCTATGGTTCCATGCCCAATGACACGATCAAAACCTTCTCCAGAGGGGGATCCGATATTACTGGTTCCATCGTAGCAAGAGCCGTAGATGCAGAAATATATGAAAACTGGACCGATGTTAGTGGCTTTTTAATCTGTGACCCTAGAATTGTTAAGGATCCGGAACCTATTACTACGATTACTTACCGGGAACTGAGAGAGCTGTCGTATATGGGTGCTACGGTTCTTCACGAGGATGCCATCTTTCCAGTTCGTTCCAAAGGGATACCGATTAACATAAAAAACACCAATCATCCAGAGGATTCCGGTACCATGATTGTATCCCAATCAGTTGATCGGAGTAATTTCACAATCACTGGAATTGCAGGCAAAAAGGGCTTTTCTGTTATCAATATTGAGAAAGATATGATGAACAGTGCGGTTGGTTTTGGACGAAATGTTCTTCGCTCACTAGAGAAGAATAATATCTGTTTTGAACATATGCCCTCCGGTATCGATACCTTAAGTGTCATTGTAAGCACAGAAGCAATAAAAGGGAAAGAAAGAGCGGTCTTAGATGAAATTATATCTAGAACTAATCCCGATCATATTGAGATTGAGGATGATTTGGCACTGATTGCTGTCGTAGGTCGAGGGATGAGAAGGGCCAGAGGTACTGCTGCTAAGATTTTCCTGGCTTTAGCCGAGGCAAAAATCAATGTCAAGATGATTGATCAGGGCTCCTCTGAGTTAAATATCATCATCGGTGTTTCGGAAGAAGATTTTGAAGAGGCCACTAGGGCTATCTATCATATGTTTGTTAAGGAATAATTGCCTTGTTAATCTATGCCCCTGCATTTTTGCAGGGGCTTTTTGAACTTAAAATTTGTGAAACGAATAGTATTCGGAGTATCTATTAGTATTTATTAGTATTTATTAGAGTGATATATAATAGGGCTAACATAGAGGGCCCAGATCATAGACATTCAAGTGAAGGATTACACATTAATCGTTTCAATGCTTAATCGTTGATTATACCCTTATAGATGTATATTGCTTGAATATTCACCTATAAGGTTATATAATAAAAGTATTATATGGTTGGAGGTAGAATATGTTTTTCTTTTTTATAAACAATCCATATATCGCCATAATAGGTGATATCAAAGACACAAAAAAAATAAGTAATAAAAATGATGCATTAAAAAAATTCAATGAAGTTTTTGAAGATATTAACAGAAAATATAAAAAAGATATAGCCTCAAAGTTTGTAATAACATTAGGTGATGAATTTCAAGGATTATTGTACAATGGAGCATATACCATGCTAATAATATCTGAAATAGAGCGGCGGATGTATCCCATCAAAATTAGATTTGGAGTTGGCATTGGTGAAATAATCACGGATGTAAATAGAGAAATTTCTATCGGAGCGGATGGTCCAGGATATGAGAAGGCTAGAGTAGCGATTGAGTATTTAAAAGACAATGAAAAAAGAAAGCAGACCAAGCCGGCAGATATTCGATTTGAAATAGAGGGTGATAATAAAGCATCAACAATTATGATAAATACGATATTGTCTTTAATGACAGTGATAAAGGAATCATGGAGTGAAAGGCAAAGAGAAATAATATGGGATATGCTTGAACATCAAGGTAGTCAAATAGATACAGCTAAAAGATTAGCGATTAAGCAACCCTCTGTTCAAAAAAGCTTATCGAAAGGGAAATACTATACTTACAAAGAAGCGTTAGATACGATTGGACAAGCATTAGCGGAAATAAAGAGAGAGAGTTTAGAGTAGTATTATAAAGAAAATGGAGTGGAAATATGACTGAACTTGATATGGATAAGGCTCCGAATAAAATAGACAAGGAAAACCGTATGGTTTTAGAAATGCTTAGTAATTATCTGATGAATGCACCGGATGGTATTGATATGTATTTGAAGATGAAGGAGTTTGAACCGGTCAGTCCGAATACAACATTTATGTATTGGATAGAAAAATCGATGCGCTGTTACCTATAGCTCTTTAATAGCGGATGGCCACATGATGAACTATTTGTAGAGCTACATAAGAACCACATAAAGTGTTACATGAGGTGCCATATGGAGCTTATAAGTCTTCTTGACAATCATGTGTTTAATTGAAAAGATAATTGTTCCTAACTGACATTAATATAAGTTTTTTTAAAAAAGTAACCCAGGAGGTAATTCATATGAACAGTAATAAAAAGATTGATTCCTATTCCCGCGAAACTACCAGACCAATATTTCCGAAGCGGGCAGTAATAACGGCAGGCATGCCCTATGGGAATAAAGAACTGCATTTCGGTCATGTCGGAGGTGTTTTTATTCATGCAGATGTATTCGCCCGTTTCTTAAGGGATCGTATCGGCAAGGATAATGTAGTATTTGTATCAGGTACGGACTGCTATGGTTCTCCAATAGTTGAAAGCTATCGAAAGCTTCAAGAGGAATCTGGCTATAAAGGCTCTATAGAGGATTATGTTAGTGGGAATCATGAGAAGCAAAAGGAATCCCTAGAGCAGTATGGGATAGGATTGGATCTGTATGCAACGTCTGCCTTTGGACGATCAGGAGAAATCCATCAGGAGCTTAGTAATGAGATTTTTGAGAAGCTTTATCATGATGATTATCTAGAGAAATTATCAACACCACAATTTTATGACCCTGAATTTAAGGTACTACTCAATGGGCGTCAAGTGATAGGGAAATGTCCAATCGAGGGTTGTAAATCCGACATGGGATATGCAGATGAATGCTCCCATGGTCATCAATACATGCCAAATGAGTTAATTGATCCGAAGAGTACCCTTTCTGGTAAAACACCAGAGGTCCGAGAAGTGACAAATTGGTATTTTAAATTAGAAAATTTCCAAGAATTATTGATGAAACGAAATACATTTTTGAGAGAAAATACGAACTCCAGAAAATATCTCTTGAATACCATAGAGGAATTCTTACGAAAACCGATGATCTATATTAAGAAGAATCAGCTAGAGAAGCTGGAGGAGATTGTTGAACTTCTTCCCAAACATGAACTACTGGAGGAGACCAAAGCTTCTGTAACATTATGTTTTCCAGATCTAACATCAAGGGAAGATGCAGTTAAAATCCTTGGAGAACATGGCATCTACTATAGGACTGGTAAAACGTTAGTCCCCTTCCGCTTATCCGGTAATATTGATTGGGGTGTTCATGTTCCTACCATAGATGATATTGAAAACCTAACCTTTTGGGTATGGCCGGAATCTCTATGGGCTCCGATATCATTTACCAAGGCGTATCTAGAGAAAAAGAGTGAATCACACAAAATAAATCGCGCTGATGGTATGGAAGTTATACCATTAGATTCTGATTCCGTAATCCAGAATAGCTGGAAAAGCTGGTGGTGCTCACCAGATTCCGAGATATATCA
>CAYMLE010000054.1:0-16143 GCA_964391115.1 uncultured Herbinix sp.
TGCCCTTTATAAGTGATGTTGACGTTTGGGTCTTGCACAATAGGAATTTGTGAACCGTGTCAGGTCAGGAATGAAGCAGCACTAAACAAAAACTCTTATGTGCCGCAAGGCGACCTGGACCGAGTTAACTGTAAAGGTAACGCTTATGGTAAGCATTCAAAGCAGAACGCACGGAATTTTAAAATAAACTAACATGGAGATGCGAAGCATCTCTTTTTTATATGTAAAAACATAAGTCTTTTGCCCCATTTCGTGAGGATTAGACAAATTATTCTTTTGATTACCTCTGTTTTAATATATAATATTATTATCATTATGAATTGGAGCTGTTACATATGAAATGGAAGATGAATTTAAACGCAGTGAATCAATTCTCAAAAGGAATGGAGATATATTCAGAGGGCGAGACGGTATCTAGTGTTGCCCTTGTTTTAAAGGGGCGCATCCTGATTCAGAATAGTGGAGCTAAGTACATAGTAAACTCAGGTTTTTATTTAGGCGTTAATGATCTTTATGAAGGCAGCTATCAAAGTACTTATACAGCACTGGATGATGGCATTTTATATGTGTTTTCAGCAGACCGGAGTGAAGATCTTGATTCAATCTTGACTATGAATAAGGACTATCACGGTCTTATGGTGGCCTCCTTAAACAGAACGATTAAAGAATTGGATAATATATATCAGGTAATCATTAAGCAAGGAGCAGGGCTATATCAATTTATTAAGAAGTTGAATCGGACCTATGAGGATATTGCTCGTCTCCGGGGCTATTCCATAGATACGGTCGGAGCTCTGGATTCCCTAGTTTTAATGGACAATAGCGATCTAGAGCCGGAGAGTGATCGAATCGCTTACTATAAAGAATGCGCCACTCTACCGATGGACGTGGTGAAAACCTACTTCTCCTATGGCAATGCAATTAGTTTATATCAGGTTCAGGACCAATCGATGATAATAAATCGACAGATAGAAGTCTTAAAGGAGCATTCCATGCAGCTCTCTCGTATGGCAGAGCTCCTGATTGACGAAAGTAATAACTGCCTGTTCCATAGGTATGCAGCTCTGGCGATTGAGATAGAGAACCAGAATGGAAGCAATAAGGAGCTGGTGGATCAGCTAGATCATATCATTGAGAAAATCAATGAGGTGGAAAACTTTTTTGAACGTCTGCTTGGAAGTTCGATAGAAGTAAATCGGAAACGAATGGAGGAAGCCTACCATCTATTATTGACTGGAACGAAGAGTAAAGAAATGAGCGTAGAATCCTGCCTTAAATATACTGGGGAGGATACTCAAACAGCGATAGAGGAGCTATCTGATTCCTTTTCTAAGCTTCTGAAGTTTTCTGAGTTAGATCAGGGGACGGTTCAGAGTATGACGGAGGATATGTCTAATTTTATTAATCGTAAGGATCGGTTTTCCTCCGAGGGAGAAGCCAGATCATTGCGGAAAAAATTGACCGATAACCATTATATATTATATCAAGCAATTTTTCTAAAAGCCTATAAAGAAAAATCGGTTCCAAGAATCGTAGATTTATTCTTGAAATATAGTTACGCAGATGAAAGACTCCTACCAAAGGAACAGCTTTTAGAGTTATATTTTATGCAAGAAGACGAGCCTTCCTCAAAGGATTTACCGATATATAACATTAAGGAATGGTTAACGCTCATCTATGAGGGAAAGAAACAGCCCTCTAAAAATGAGTTTGACCAGGAATATCCAGACATGCTGGCCACCTTAAAAAGACAAGGAAAGTACAGTGAGAAGGAGCTTCGGGAGTTGGAGGCTAACCCGGAGAAAAGACTGGAATTCGAGATCCAGAATATGTTCCGGTATAATCACAAGACGACCAATGGTCAAATCAGTACCTTTGTACCAGTGCTGCATAGGGAGATGATGGTAAGCGGATTTGACAAAGCAATTGTTACGAAAAACCAGATTGTTGAGGCAATGAATGCGATTCTTCGCATCGATTATTCGATCTTTGATAGAGAAGTCCTATATGCGGACAAGGAGAGAGGAATCGTTAAGGAATATATCATCAAAAAAGTAAGTCCAGATATTGTTCTTATGCCTACGGTAGGAAGTAACGGCATTATGTGGCAGGAGATTTCAGGCAAGAAGAGAGACAGCTCAGCTCGTTTTCTGCTTCCAGCGTTCTGTGACGGTAATCTTGTTTCAATCCTGGTTAAGGTATTCGGGAGGTTCCGTTGGGAAATGTGCAGGACCATCGAAGGCAGTGCCTGGAATGATATTAAGCTGAAATCGTTAACCTCAGAGTATTCCGACTACCTACAATTTTATCGTAAGAACCGGGAATTATCGGAGGAGAAGAAAGAAAAGCTCAAGCTCCAAATACAAAGGGGGCGTAGCAGCAGAGAAATCTTCGTTATTGATTATGAGCAATGGATTAACTTCGAGGCTATAGGGGCGATAAAATTAAATAAAATCGTTCGAGAGTTGATGGCAACCTACTGTCCTTTTGCTAAACCAATCCGGGATCAGCTTATATCACAGCCACTATTCGAGGAAGCGATGACACGATATAATAGAGAAAAGAGTAAGAAAATTAGAGAAATCGAGTCAAGACACCGGTATCTTCAGAAGGAGCAGATTGAATTAACGCAGGTGCTTCTTGATACTCTGGCCTATTATAAGGAAAATTAATTTTGTGGTTTTCCTTTGATTTAAGACATTTTATTACCGGTATGGGAGAGAACCGACAGTTTTTATCAAAATGTTTATGTTTTGGTGCTAGATATGCATACTTATACGGTTTGCACTTGTATAAACCGTTTACAAATGTTAGTATAATATTAGTATATTTTATAGTTAAGAATGGATTAAAAGGTTTATATTACAGTGGTTGTGAGGTTGGGTCCATGCTGGAATTGATGGATGTTAGAAAGTACTATAAGAACAATAAGGCAGTAAATGGGATAACCTTTCAACTACATCAAGGTGAGGTGTTGGGTTTGCTTGGGGCGAACGGAGCCGGGAAATCCACCACTTTATCAATGATAGCGACTCTAATCAAGCCAGATAGTGGACAGATATATTTTAAGGGACAGGACATCGTCCTTAATCCTGCTTTTATGAGAGAATGTCTTGGCTATGTTCCGCAGGAGATTGCTCTATATCCATCGATCAGTGGTAGAGACAACCTCGAATTTTGGGGCAGAGCAAACTACGTCAGAGGAAGACAACTAAAGCAGCGGATCGAAGAAATCAAAAACATAATTAATTTGTCTGAGGAAGTACTCGATAGAAAAGTTAGCAGCTATTCCGGTGGTATGAAAAGAAGATTGAACATTGGCGCAGCGCTACTGCATAATCCTGAACTGGTTATTATGGACGAGCCTACGGTAGGCCTGGATGTGGAAGCTAGGAATCAGGTTTTGGAGGCGGTACAGCATTTAAAGGGGCAGGGAGCTAGTGTCATATATGCAGGTCACTATATGGAGGAAATGGAGCGGGTTTGCGATAAAATCTGCATCCTAGTGAATGGTAAAGGCATACTATTTGGAGAATTAGAAAAGCTTCTTGCAGGCTACAGGAGTTTAGAAGATCTGTATGTTGAGACAGTGGGAGTAAATCATACAGAACAATGTGATTAAGAAATAAAATGCTGGGTAGAATTATCAGCAAGTAGCAGGTTTGATTTGCCATACAGAGGAGGTTATATCATGGGGGTCTATGAAATAATCGTAAAAACAGAGGAAATTCGAAGAAAAGTACAGGAGGGTGATTATGTCAGTGCACAGAGAATCCTGGAAACCATTGATTTGAAAAAAGTAAAAAACATATCGGATATTAGTCTTATGGCCGAGGTTTTTACCGCAAATGCTAGATATGAAGAAGCATATGAGCTTCTTCTAAAAATATATCAGAAAAGTAAAATTAGAAAAACTGTATTTAATTTGGTCACCAATGCGATTGATCGAGGTAACGTCGAGGAAGCGGAACGCTTTCTGGAGGAATATAAGTTATTAGCACCTAAGGATTTTTTCCTATATATTTTTCGTTTTCAAATAGATAAGTTAAAAGGAGAGCCTTATGAGGTGTTAATCAAATCGTTAGAGACATTAAAGAAGACCGAATATATAGAGCAATGGTCCTATGAACTGGCAAAGCTATATTATAAAGCGGATATGGAGGAGGAGTGCATAAAGGAATGCTCCGACATCATCCTATGGTTTGGCGAGGGAGTTTATGTAGAGAAGGCTAAGATACTAAAAGCTTATTACTCTGGAGAAACAGATAAGGATAAAATAATTGCTGATCTTAAGAGAAGGGCACAGAAGGCAAAGGAAAATGAAGAATAAAGTAGCAGATCCAAACCAGCTCCAAAACTTCGGTAACCGGTTTGGTCAGCATTTAATTGACAGTGGGTTGCAAAGTAGAAAAACAGTCAACTTAGACCCTAAATTGGATGGTTATATCCGATGAGAGTTTCTGACCTTTCTTTGACTTGACATTGGTAGAAACATGTAACAGGTAAGACTCATTTTTACTATAGGGCTCTAAGGGTTCTACTTCAATATAATTATTTACCGTATCATATCGGATATTTGTCTTTAAGGGAGCTTGGTTCATAGAAGTAACATATAAATTTTTGTTGTTTACCGTAGCCGGATTTAGAGGAGATGTGAATTTAATTCTCCATACGAAATCACCCGTTTTAAACTTCAGATTTTGCTTTACGCGGTCTTTTACCCCGTTGGTAACCGATTCGATTGTTATGTAATTTGTGGCCATAATATCATCTCCAATATCTTTAGAAGGTTAATGATCGTTGTGGTTTGATTGTAAAAATCTGATAAACTATCTTTATAATAGATATTATAGCATAATTTAGTGGGAAATCAATCAATAGTACGGCATTCCATATTATGGAGCTTAAATTGTATAGACAAATAAATCATATAGAAGAAGATAATGTAAGCAATCGCGTCATTACCTTATTTTTGTTAGTAGTTGGTACGAATATAATAATATAAGAAACTAAAAATAATAGTATCTAAAACAAAGGAGATGAGTGATAAAAAGTCATAAAATGGTAATTGATTTGATTGGTAATATAATCAAACATGGTTTTTATAAAAAACATTTTACAAACAACCACATTGTGGTATAATCGAAACAGTGGATAAAAATTTAACAAAATTTCCACTCGTTTTATATGCAAAATTTACAAACTATAGATCGATAATTATGAGGTGTGCAATGGAGCAATATATAATTAAAGGTGGGAAGCCGCTGGTCGGCGAAGTGACAATAAGTGGATATAAGAATGCGGCACTTGGCATAATTGCAGCTGCAATTATGACAGATGAAGTTGTTAAAATAGAGAACGTTCCTGACGTTAGTGACATCAGCTCCTTATTACTTATTATTGAGGAACTGGGTGCTAAAGTTGAACGCATTAATCGGAATACAGTAAAAATCAATGGAGCAAAGATTGAGACTGTAATTGCTGATTCAGACAATGTTCGAAAGATACGTGGCTCTTATTATTTGGTAGGAGCTTTGCTTGGTAAATATAAAAAAGCACAAGTGGCACTTCCGGGAGGCTGTAATATCGGAAGCAGACCAATAGATCGTCATATTAAGGGATTTGAAGCATTGGGAGCAGAGATTAAGATAGAGCATGGATTAATTTGTGCGAAGGCGGATAAATTAATTGGTGCGCCTATTTATTTTGACGAATCCAGCGTTGGTGCAACGATTAATACCATGCTAGCAGCATGTATGGCTGAAGGCCAGACAGTTATTGAGAATGCCGCAAAAGAACCCCATGTAGTAGATGTAGCGAACTTTTTAAATAGTATGGGCGCTAATATCAAAGGTGCTGGTACAGATGTCATCCGTATTAAGGGAGTTGAGAAGCTTCATGGTAGTGAATATTCGATTATTCCGGATCAGATTGAAGCTGGAACCTTTATGTTTGCCGCAGCGGCATCCAAGGGTGATATTTTAGTAAAGAATGTTATACCGAAACATCTGGAGGCATTTACAGCTAAATTACAGGAAATCGGAGTACAGATAGAGGAATTTGATGATGCTGTCCGAGTGAAAGCCAATGGTATCTTAGGCAGTACCCATGTTAAAACTCTTGTATATCCTGGATTTTTAACCGATATGCAACCTCAGATGACAACCCTACTGTCGGTATCCACAGGAACAAGTATTGTTACAGAAAGTATATTTGAAAATCGTTTTAAATTTGTAGATGAGTTGACCAAGATGGGTGCTACCATTAAAGTCGTGGAAAGTAATACCGCCATTATTACTGGTGTGGAACGATTAACAGGGGCAATTGTTAGTTCTCCAGATCTTCGCGGTGGAGCAGCACTGGTTATGGCTGGTCTAATGGCCGAGGGTTATACCATTGTTGAAAATGTTGGTTTTATAGAACGAGGTTATGAAAACTTTGAATCCAAGATGCAGAAACTAGGGGCTAATATGGCCAAGATCGATTCCGCGGATACCAAAGCAATTCGTAAATTCAAATTAAAGGTATCCTAAAGGAATTTTATTAGGCTTATTAGGCTACAAAATATTTCTTGACGAATGAGTATTGTTATATTATTATAAAGATTAATATAGATAAATTAATAAATTTCTCTTATTCAGAGTGACGGAGAGGTAAGGCTCTATGAAGTCACGGCAACCCCGAATATCGGAAGGTGCCAACCTGAGCGAGCAATCGATCAATAAGAGGATTTGATGAACTAACGTCTCAAGTCCGCCTATTGCGGACTTATTTTTTATGGAGGAGTACTATGCAGGAAAGATTATTTACATCGGAGTCTGTAACAGAAGGACATCCGGATAAAATTTGCGACCAAATATCCGACGCAGTATTAGATGAATTATTAAAACAGGATCCCATGAGCCGTGTAGCTTGTGAAACTGCCATTACCACAGGACTGGTGTTGGTAATGGGTGAAATTACAACAGAGGGTTATGTAGATATCCAGAAAATTGTTCGTGATACGATAAGGGAAATTGGATATGTTAAATCGGATTATGGTTTTGACGCTGATACCTGTGGTGTCATTGTTTCCCTAAATGAGCAATCCAGAGATATCGCTATGGGTGTGGACAAAGCGTTAGAGGTCAAAGAAAAGTTAGCAGAGGATGAGGAGCTGTCCTCCATTGGTGCCGGCGATCAGGGAATGATGTTTGGCTATGCTACCGATGAGACGGAGGAATATATGCCCTATCCGATATCCTTAGCTCATAAATTAACACAGCAGCTAACTAAGGTACGTAAGGATGGGACCCTAAGTTATCTTCGTCCCGATGGAAAATCCCAGGTAACGGTAGAATATGATGACAATGGAAAGCCGATTCATTTGAATGCAGTGGTCTTATCAACTCAGCATGATGCGGAGGTAACTGGTGAGCAGCTGAGGAAGGATATCAGGCATTATGTACTGGATGCAATACTTCCTAAGGAACTGGTGGATGAAAGAACGAAATTCTACATCAATCCCACCGGACGTTTTGTTATCGGAGGTCCAAATGGTGATAGTGGATTAACCGGAAGAAAAATTATCGTGGACACTTATGGCGGATATGCAAGACATGGCGGCGGCGCTTTTTCTGGTAAGGATAGCACGAAGGTAGATCGTTCCGCTTCCTATGCAGCCCGCTATGTGGCTAAGAATATAGTTGCAGCTGGATTGGCAAAGCGTTGTGAGATTCAATTATCCTATGCAATAGGTGTTGCTGAGCCTACCTCTGTTATGGTAGATACCTTCCAAACGGGTATGCTTACCGATAGTGAGCTGGAGACAGTAATTCGTAAGCACTTTGATCTTCGCCCTGCTGGCATTATAAAGATGCTGGATTTAAGAAGACCGATTTATAAGCAAACAGCAGCTTACGGTCATTTTGGCAGAAATGATTTGGATCTTTCTTGGGAAAGATTGGACAAGGTTGATGCTTTAAAAGCATATATAAAATAAGACATATATACAGAAACTAATCCCTGAAGCAAGTTAAGTTACATCCTTGCTTCGGGGATTTTTGCGATGGTTAATTTATTAAATATTAATAAAGGACAGAGTAACTTAATATGAAAAGGAAAACCATCTATGCTATAATGAAAGCGAATGGAGTAATAAGACCAAGAGCGTGCTTTTGCGCATGATATAATGAAAGCATAGTGAGATAATTTTTTATTATACTGAAGGGACGTAGGAAGCCTTGAAGCTAAAGGATAAATTGATAACAGCTTTTTTAATAATGATCGTTATGCCCGTTATGTTGATCGTAGTCACGGCAAGTACTATCGTTCATCTTCAGATGACCTCCATTCAACAATCTTATAATGTTGAGACGGAAACGATTCAGGTCATCACGAATCCAATTCAGATTTTGAATCGATTGACCAGAGGGGTTTATAATGAGATTAAATTGAATGCAGCCAAAAGTCCGGAGAAGCTGGAGGATATGGGATACTATGCCAAGCTGGAGATAGAGCTTCAGGGCAAGTACTCCTTTCTAGCGGTTAGACGGGATAATGAGTTTATATACATTGGCAAGGAGAATGAATTTGAACAGATCAAACACATTCTCCCAGCTTATGGTGCCGGCAATACCAACGTCGACGGAGGAATCTATCTTGGCGGTAAGAACCCTTTCTTAGTGAAATGCCAGGACTTTGTATTTTCCGATGGAGAGGGAGGTACCATCTTTGTCATTACGAATCTGAATATTTTAATGCCTGAACTTAAGAATGCGGCAGTCCAAAGTATCATATCCTTTTTTGTCATAATCTTGTTAACGGCTTTCCTTTTGATATATTGGATCTATCGAAGTATTATTAGGCCCTTGAATATACTTAAAATTGCAACAAATCAAATTAAGGAAGGGGACCTTAGCTACAGCGTACAGTCTGATACCAGAGATGAGATTGGACAGCTATGCGAGGACTTTGAAGAAATGAGAGTTCGACTAAAGGCTCTGATCGAGGACCAATTACAATATGAGGAGGATATTAAGGAGCTAATAAGTAATATATCCCATGATATTAAGACCCCCTTGACAGCGATTAAGGGTTACTCAGAGGGGCTATTGGATGGAGTTGCTGATACACCACAGAAGCAGGAGAAATATCTGAAAACGATATATTTGAAGGCGAATGATATGTCGGTTCTAGTGGATGAGCTAGCCTATTATGCTAAAATTGATAACAATAATATACCCTATGATTTTAAGGACATAAATGTACAAGAGCTATTTAGTGATTGCATTGCGGACCTTTATTTGGATATGGAGGTTAAGAATATTAAGCTTGACTATGAGAACCAGGTTGATCAGAAGGTACAGGTTATGGTAGACGCTGAACAGCTGAAGAGAGTAATCACTAATATTACAAGCAATTCAATGAAATATATGGATAAGGATCAGGGTTGGATCAACATTTCCTTAACGGATGTGGGTGAATTTATAGCAGTTGATATCAAGGATAATGGTAGTGGTATACCGAAAGCAGATTTGCCTTATATCTTTGATCGCTTCTACCGTGGGGATTCCTCAAGAAACTCCAAGAAGGGTGGAAGTGGCCTGGGATTGGCAATCGCTAAGAAGGTAATTGAAGATCATTTTGGTACAATAACGGCTACCAGTTCCATAGAAGAAGGAACCACAATCCGTTTTACCCTAAAGAAAAGTTCAACATCCCATTGATAGAAGGAGGAAGCGAAATGAATCGAATATTAATCATCGAGGATGAATTAGCCATTGCTGAGTTGGAGAAGGATTATCTGGAGCTGAGCGGTTTTGAAGTGGCCGTGGAAACCTCTGGAGACACTGGCTTGGAAAAGGCCCTAAAGGAGGACTATAATCTCGTCATTCTTGACCTTATGCTTCCGAAGATGGATGGTTTTGAGATCTGTAAGAGAATTAGGAAAGAGAAAAACATTCCAGTTATCCTGGTATCTGCTAAAAAGGATGATATCGATAAGATTCGAGGTCTGGGTCTTGGAGCCGATGATTATATAACAAAGCCCTTTAGTCCCAGCGAGCTAGTTGCCAGAGTGAAAGCACATCTTGCAAGGTATGATAGATTAATCGGCTCCGGGGTTAAAGAAAATGATGTTATTGAAATTCGTGGACTAAAGATAGATAAAACAGCCAGAAGAGTTTTTC
Source organism: uncultured Herbinix sp. (assembly GCA_964391115.1). Classification (GTDB taxonomy): domain Bacteria; phylum Bacillota; class Clostridia; order Lachnospirales; family Lachnospiraceae; genus Mobilitalea. The sequence continues at coordinate 10,170 of CAYMLE010000054.1, forward strand.
TCAATGAGGAGGAAAAGATATTTACAACAAAGGAGTTTGATCTTCTTACCTTCCTGGCAGAGAATCCAAACAGGGTTTATACAAAGGATGAGCTCTTTCGAGATATCTGGGATATGGAATCCATAGGCGATATAGCCACAGTGACCGTGCATATTAAGAAGATTCGGGAGAAGATTGAATTTAACACCTCAAAGCCTCAATATATCGAAACGATCTGGGGTGTGGGTTACCGGTTTAAGGTGTAATATTGACAAATATTTAACGCAGTGTTAAAATGTATCCAGCCAACCTGAAAGGAACACCTGACAGAAAAGCATAGGATATTAATAACGTTGCATATCGAAACCGTGGAATTTATCCTTCGGCTTAAGAAAGCATGATATGATTACAACATCCCTATGCCTAAGGTGTAGGGATTTTTTATTGTGTGCCAGGGTTAGAACAAAGGGAAAGATACTTAAGTCCGTTCCCATAGGTAGGTAGCTTACATAAAGTGAACATTACACGAGGGCATGGAGCCAAGAAGAAAGAATCATTGGAGGAGTGGTATGGAAACAAGGATTGCACTAATTGGTATTATTGTAGAGGATGTGGATGCAGTAGAGGAGTTAAACGCGATTCTTCATGATTATGGTCCATACATCATCGGAAGAATGGGGTTACCCTTTCGAGAGAAAAATCTCAGCATTATTAGCGTGACCGTAAATGCAGACCCGGATGTTATTAGCTCATTGGCTGGAAAGCTTGGTATGGTGAAGGGTATCAGCGTTAAGACATTATACTCTAAGAGATAATGTGTAATCATAGAATAGAAAAGAGATGGAGGAAATGAGAATGAAGAAAATGAAAGTGTTAATAACCGTCATCCTAAGTATGGTTCTGTTGATCGCTTGTACCAAGGATCAGGAACCGGATGTAACCAAATCACAGGACAACAATAAGAACAATGAAGCGCAGGCACCAACCGATGTACCGGTAGTAAGTGGGGATACGAATGAATCACCAGAGGAGGAAGCGAAAGCTACGGATCCCGTGGAGAAGGTAGCGATTAAAGTAGCGGCTCTGAAGGGTCCTACGGCTATGGGTATGGTTAAAATCATGGAAGATGCATCCTTGGGTGAGGCTGCAAATGAATATAGCTTTACTATAGCAGGTGCAGCAGATGAGATTACCGCTGGTTTAATCAAGGGAGACTTTGATGTGGCAGCAGTACCATGCAATCTGGCATCTGTGCTATATAATAAAACAGAGGGCAAGATAAAACTGGCAGGTATTAATACACTTGGTGTATTATATATCGTAGAAACCGGTGATAGCATCCATTCTGTAGAAGATTTAAAGGGTAAAACGATATATTCCACCGGATTAGGTACTACACCACAATATACTCTAAATTATATATTAAGCTCCAATGGAATTGACCCAGAAAAAGATGTAACCGTGGAATATAAATCGGAGGCAACCGAAGTGGCTGCTATTTTAAGTGAGTCAGATGACGCCATTGCCATGCTGCCACAGCCCTTTGTTACTACGGTTATGATGAATAATGATAAGGTACGGATTGCTCTGGATACAACAGAGGAATGGGAAGCAATCGCTGAAGATGAAAGCTCTGTTGTAACTGGAGTGGTTGTGGTTAGAAAAGAGTTCTTAGAGGAGAATAAAGAGGCATTTGATGCGTTTTTGGAGGAGTATAAGGTAAGTGCTGCATTTTCCAATAGCAACATTGAGGAAGCTGCTTCTTTGATTGAAAAATACGATATCTTTAAGGCTGCAGTAGCTAAGAAGGCGATTCCCTATTGTAACATTACGATGGTGACCGGACAGGAAATGACGAACAAGGTAGAAGGATATCTGAAGACTCTATTTGATCAGAATCCCCAGTCCATCGGTGGAAAGCTTCCTGCTGAAGACTTTTATTATATTCAGTAACATAGGACGGACCAAGGACATTTTTGGTGCAAGGATCTGGATCAAGGACATTTTTGATACATAAATCTGGATTAAGGATCACTTTGATACAAGAACATGAATCAATCTAAAGTCTAGGGCTTATGAGAGAAGGGGGCGAGGAGATTTTTAAGAATAGAAGGTCTAAGAAAAGTATAGATAATCTATATAAAATATGTGCCATTTGCTTCTGGCTCCTGGTTTGGGAGCTGGCTGGAAGGTATGTGGATAGCGATATTCTCTTGGCATCTCCGATTCAAGTATTGACTACCTTAGGTGAGTTGATTCAAAGGCCGGACTTCTGGCAGACCATCGCCTTCTCCTCTCTGAGGATTATCCTAGGATTTATACTGGCAGTGGGAGTAGGAATTGTCTTGGCAGTCTTTTCTTATGGCAGCAGACTTTTCTATGAACTCGTGGCTCCTTTTATAAAAGTGATAAAAGCAACACCAGTAGCCTCCTTTATCATTCTGGCACTAGTATGGATCACAGCAAGAAACCTTTCCGTTTTAATTGCATTTTTAATGGTACTTCCAGTGATATATTCAAATGTGTTACAGGGATTAAACTCGGCTGATGAGAAGTTAATACAGATGGCCGATGTGTTTCAGCTGGGGACTAGGAAAAGAATTATGGCCATCTTTATCCCTGCGGTGGCTCCATATCTTCTTTCCGCCATATCCGTGGGTCTCGGTTTTGGCTTTAAGGCTGGAATTGCGGCTGAGGTCATTGGCTATCCTGCGGGGTCTATCGGCAGAAGATTGTATGAAGCAAAGCTTTATCTGATGACAAGGGAGCTCTTTGCCTGGTCCATCGTGATCATTTTGATTAGCGTGGTATTCGAGAAGGCAGTTATCCATATTATCCGGCTAATTCAGAAGAGAGGAAGGTAATGCCATGGATATACGTTTAATTAAGATTAGTAAAAGCTTTGGTGAAAAGCAGGTACTAAAGGATGTTACCATGACCTTTCCTGATCAGAGAGCAAGCTGCATTATGGGTCCTTCCGGAAGTGGTAAAACCACTTTGATCAATGTGCTTTTAGGACTAATAAGCCCGGATACTGGCAAGATGGAAGGTATGGAAGACAAGCGGCTATCGGCAGTTTTTCAGGAGGATCGTTTGATTGAGCATTGGGATGCCGTTAAAAACATTCAATTGGTATGTAATAAGGATGTAACCGAAGCAATGATTCATTCTCATTTAAGGGAAGTTGGTCTTAGTGATTATCAAGGGAAAATGGTCCGATCCTTTAGTGGTGGAATGAGACGAAGAGTGGCTATTGTCAGAGCAATTCTTTCCCTCAACAACCTAGTTATCATGGATGAACCCTTTAAAGGTCTTGATTCATCTCTTAAGCTTCAGGTCATTCAATATGTTAAAGAACATACCAAGAATAAAACTTTGATCTTTATTACCCATGATCAAGAAGAGGTAGCTCTGCTAGAAGCAGAACTATTCACGATAAGTAGCATTTAAGGTTGTAATTTGCGGAAGCTTGGGCTATAATACAATCTTAAATAAGAGGATAAATATAAGCTCCAAAATTAAGTTGCTATAAGGAAGGTAGAATTCATGCATATAACAATTACAGGTAATCTGGGAAGTGGTAAATCAACGGTTTGCAGAATTTTAGGTGATAAGTATCAGTTTGAGGTATATTCTACAGGAAAGGTTCAGCGAGAACTAGCGAGTCAGATGAATATGACTACTCTAGAGTTGAACCAGCTGATGCGGACGGATAAAAAGTATGACAAAATGATTGATGATGAGACGGCTCGGATTTCTAGAGATAATAATGATAAGGACATCATATTTGATTCAAGATTGGCCTGGCATTTTGTAGAAAGATCCTTCAAAGTATTTGTATCAGTCAGCTTGGAGACAGCAGCCCAAAGAGTCATGAATGATCAGAGGGGCGAAGTAGAAAAATACTCTTCCTTCGAAGAGGCTAAGAATCTTCTTACAGCGCGGGCCGATACAGAACGGGTTCGCTACAAGGAAATCTATAACTTGAATTATATGAATTACTCCAATTATAATCTCGTAATTGATAGTACGTATTGTGATCAGAATAGAATTGCTGAGATAATACTTCAGGAAGCCAAGGAATATGAGAAAAACCCTTCTCAATCCACAAAAATACTTGTATCTCCTCGTAGACTTATTCTTACCGATCATCCTACGGAGAATCCAGTACTTATACAACAAATAACGGAGGAATATAAGAAATTACCTTATGTTACGGACAACGTTATTAAGGTAGTGCAAAAAGAGGATGAGTATCAGGTGGTAGAAGGTTTTGATTTTGCAAAAGCCGCTGTGAAAGCTGATATTTGTTATGTTCCGATTGAAGTAGTTAAGGAATAAGATTTCATAAGGTACAGATGAAATAAAATAAAATAAGTAAAAAAACCGTTACATGATAATATTGGCTATATTATTTCAAATTATACCCGAGGATATAAAATATAGATTAACAGACAATAAGCATAAGAGAATTCATATAAAACAATGAATTCTCTTTTTCATTCCTTTCAGTCTGATACTAGTTAATTTAAATTTATTTTATCGGGGGTGATCTTGTGGTTATGAAAGTTGAAACTAGAGCCAGATTAAAATTCATCCTTATCATAGTGTTGACTTCTCTAGGTGTTTATCTATGTTTTCGTTTTGTCCTGCCATTAGTTCTTCCATTTTTAATTGCATATTTTTTGGCTTGGACTGTACGGCCGACTACGGAATTTTTGTTCCGTCGATGTAAAGTACCAAGAATTATTGGTGGGACTTTTTCCCTCTTGGTATTGACTACGGCCGTGGGAACAGGGTTATTTTTTCTAGTAAACACCTTGCTGAAACAAGCAATCAATTTTATTAGGAACATTCCTATCTATGTAACTATTATTGCAGACAAATTGGATAATATCTGCAAAAACAGTGATGAGTTGTTTGGATTAGCAGTGGGAACCATGCGTTCCGTGGTGGATGATAACTTGATACAAATGACAAATAATGTTAAGGCGAATATTATGCCAAGCATAACGCAAAGAATGATTGGCGTAACGATTGCATTGGTAGGAGCAATTGGGATAATACTAATCATTCTTGTATCTGCCGTTTTGATAGTAAAGGATCTACCAGCCTTTCATAAGAAATATGAGAATAAGGATTTTTATAAGGATATCCATAGAGTTATGGAGAAATTAGCAGATGCAGGGATTGCTTATCTTCGCTCGCAACTTATTATTATGGTAATTGTTGCTTTGATTTGTGTTCTGGGACTCACAATACTTAAGAATAATTATGCCCTATTAATTGGTGTTGGCATCGCTATCATGGATGCCTTGCCCATCCTGGGAAGTGGTATTATATTAATTCCTTGGAGTATCATCATGTTGATGAATGGGAATATCTATGCAGCGGCAATACTTGTGACGATCTTTCTGATCTGTCAGATTATCCGGGAGGTGTTAGAACCCAAGTTGATAGGAAACCGCCTTGGTATTAAGCCACTTTCTACCCTGGTCGCAATGTATATCGGCCTTCGGCTTTTTTCTATAGCTGGATTTATCCTTGGTCCAATAGGATTGATTATAATTACAACTATAGTTAAGATCGCTACAGAAAAGGTACAGGCTTCGGATAATCAAAACGTTACTTATGATACAGATTGATAATTCTCTTATATGAATCGGTGATGTGAGAAGTGAGAAAGATGTAGTATATGAGAGGGTATGGAGAGCTATTTGTGATCTTAAGAGGGTATATCAGAAAGCAAAGGATATCCGCTATATCAGAAAGCAAAGGATATCCGCTTGACAAAGACATTTTTTTCGCATAGAATATATTACATTATTAGCGATGAAGAGGGATAGTAGATTATAAACACATTTCCAGAGAGAGAAGTAAGGGTGGGAGCTTCTTATGTGGTTATAATCGAACCGGCCTTGGAGCTTTGTATGAAGGAGCCTTTCCCCAAATACAACGTAATACCGGCGTTAACGGTTGTTGAGCGAGCCAGGAA
>CAYMLE010000055.1:0-15723 GCA_964391115.1 uncultured Herbinix sp.
GGGCGAGTGAAGTTTATAAAGTACATAAAAAACAGGAAACACATAAAATTGGTCTTGGAGTTGTAAGAGAATGTATCTTCCGATCGAATGGGTTAGATATAGGATTGGAAGAATTGCTTGTTTTGTGGCGTGATATTATAGTTGAATTAGAGAAAGAAAAGATGGAATGGGAGATATTCACTACTGGTTGGCCTTCTGATATGAAGTTTGCTATCAATCTGATGAAATTTCTTGGAAGAGAAAATGAGATTAAGGATAAGGTAAGAGAGAATATATCATCAGCAAAAGAATTAGTGCAAGTAATCAGTGAATATAATGGCATTATAGCTGGAAGGCTGCATGCAAATATTGTTGCATATTCCTTAAAGATTTCATCCGTTGGCTTGGTGTGGAATGAGAAATGTGCGTTTTGGGGAATGAATATCAGACACCCCGAGCGTTATTTTCGGTATAATGAGTTTCACGGTGTGAATATTGTTCATGAATGTATGAAGGCTATTGAAACAGGATACCACGAAGAGGACAGAGAGTTATATAAGAAAACTTCATATAATTCGTTAAAAAGATTTCTTGTAGAATTTATAAATGAAAAATGAATGGGGGAACGGTTATGGAGTTTGCAATTCTGACTTATGATAAACGTCCTATGAAACAAGGCAGAGCTACAAAGGTGAATATAGGAGATCCAATTCAAACCTATGCAATGAGACATATATATCATAAAATGGGCATAACAGATGAGAAATTAATAAAAATAAGCCGATACCATGCGAAAGACTACGATGGCAAATATGCCCTCCTACCGTTTAATTGTTTTAATAGGATATTTAACCAACTGGGACAACCTTATACAACATTACCAGTTTCACCGAATATTATACCAGTATTCATTAGCTTTCATCTTCATACAAGGGGTATCTCTGAGGAGATACTAAATCAATTGAAACTATACCAGCCAATTGGATGCCGAGATGAGGAAACCATGACAAATCTTAGAAAACATGGTATAGAAGCCTACATAACGGGCTGTGTTACGGCATTGTTGCCTAGAAGAGAACAAAGGCCCTTAAAAAAGAAAACATTTTTTATCGATGTTCCAAAGGAAGTAATGAAATATGTGCCAGAGGAATTGAAAGAGAATGCGGAAATAACAGGACATTTTATCCCATTTGAAAGAATGTCAGATGGAATTTTTATGTCGGAAGAGGAAGATAAAAGATTTTATGACATGGGAGTACAACAAATTGAAAAGTATAAAGCTGAAGCGACCTTAATTGTAACATCAAGGCTTCATGCGGCAGCACCATGTATGGCTTTAGGTATACCTGTAATTCTTGTCTCTGAAAATTTTGATGGAAGATTTTCATGGATTGACAAATACCTACCATTATATACTCCGGATAAATATGAAGAGATTGACTGGGATCCCAAAGCAGTAGAATATGAAAATGAAAAGCAAGCGATAGCAGATGTAATAGCAAATCAAATCATGACAAGGTACCAACAAAAAAAGGATATATATAGTATCAGTAGCTTTTATGAAGATAGAAAGCGAATTGATTATAATAAGAGATTAGTTGAGGAATTGAGGAAGCTGTCAATATGTCATAATGACAGAGTGAAATATGGATTGTGGGGACTTACAACACAAGCCCAGACACTAAAAAATGTGATTGAGGATAGTTTTCGTGAATGGAAGCTAACAGCTGTTATTGATAAGGAAGTAAACGGTTATTTTGAGGGAATAGAGGTGGCGAGACCATCAGAAATAGAACATCAGGATAAGGATACCATATACTTTATTTGTCCTGAGTCAGCCCATGAGGAAGCCAAAAATATTCTTGATAATCTTGGTCAGAAGTATGTTTTACTTAGTGGAAATAGTATGAAGTATGAAATGTAAACATTTCGGAGGTAATATCTTGATGTATCAAATCATAGCCATATTTAAGAACAATATTAAACTGATTGCCAGTTGCGACAAGGCGATATACTATCTCCGGGTTCAAAACTACGACAAGGGCTTAAGGCAGGCTTCCCAAATCATTGATATGATATCATCAAGTATAGATGTTCTTCTGACGAATATGGATTATTTTAATGAAGCATATGAGATTGTCAATGAGGCATCGATCATGGCCATGCTAGATGACCTATTATCTGCCCAAGAAAACAGAGATTACTTACTGTTATCGGATATTTATGAATATCAATTAATTCCTTTTCTATTACAACTTCAGACTAGAATCTTGCAGGATCAAGAGTTTACAGAAAATGAAGCTGATTATGAAGAAAACTTGAGAGTATTGGCGAACAAAGACAAGAGTTTATTAACGAAGATTACTGCCCTGCCAGCACCGGAGACCTTAGGAGAGAAGGGGTATAGCATCGAATATACCTCCAGTGGACTTCGTACTCTGGCCCTTTTTCAAGGAAATAGTAAATACTATCTTCACAGCAATAACCAGGTATTAAAGGAAGCATTTACTCTAGCCAATTCTTGGTATTCCTCAGAGAAGACAACCTATATCATCTATGGTCTGGGTTTGGGCTATCATATAAAGGAGTTACATGAAATTGACCAAAATATTAGGATTGAAGTATATGAAAGTGATCTAAATGTAATACAGGCGGCTTATGCTTATGGAGTCTGTGGGGATATAATTCAGAAGGATAATATTAGATTACTATATGACGCGGAATTTGAAAATCTGATAGAAGCTATCACTAAGCAGGAAAAGGATGCGGAATTTCTTATCCATTATCCCTCGATTCGAAATATTAAAAACTTAGTTATAAAAGAAAAGTTGGAAAATTACTTTGTTCAACACAGCTCTATAAAAAATCAATTGCCTTTGCTCAATGGAAACTTTAAGAAAAACATAGGAAGCTTTGATGGTAATGTTGATGAGCTACGAGAGCATTTTAGAGGAAAAAGTCTATACATCATAGCGGCAGGCCCTTCCCTAGACAAGAATTTTCAACTCCTCGAAAAGGTAAAGGAGGATGGCAGCGGTATTATTCTCGCAACAGGTACTGTCTTTAAGAAACTGATGAAGGCGGGGATTACCCCGGATTATATATTAGTGACAGATGCTAATCCCAGGGTATATAAACAAATCTCTGGTCTAGAGGATTGCGATGTGCCGATGTTATTCCTTTCCACATCCTATCAGGGCTTTACGGCCAATTATCAAGGGAAGAAATATCTCGTCTGTCAACAGGATTATTACCCGGCAGAAAAATATGCCCAGCAGCATGGGCTTCATTGCTTCCGCACCGGCGGTTCCGTCAGTACGACTGCTCTTGATATCGGCATCACCTTTGAATGTTGTCGAATTATATTTCTTGGTCTAGATCTGGCATATACCGACGGGTATGCTCATGCTAGTGATACATCCCGGAGAAATGCCACGGACTTTGATAACCTAAGAAAAGTTGAGGATATACACGGTAAATTAATTCCGACTAACCGCAGCCTAGATATGTTCCGAACCTGGATTGAAAACCGTATTAAGGATGTTGAAGAGATCGAGTTTATTGATGCTACAGAAGGTGGAGCAAAGATCAAGGGAATGAGAATTGAGCAATTAGTGGACGTTATAAAGTAGATGAGCAACTATCATAAATCATCATCTTAAACCTTGTAAAAACCCATAAAAAGGAATACAATAAAAAAGAAAAAGCTTTATATTTTCCATAATCTATCCGATATTAATATTAGTGGAAAAATATATAACAAGATTCAAAAAATAGTACAAGTATGAACAGTACAATTAAATCAGACAAATACAGACAAACAACAGCTTAGCTTCGATTGGAGGTTTACAAATGAAGAAACACAAAATTAGTAACACCCGGTTATATTTCACAGTATTCACCGCATTATTTCTTGTATTGATAGGGCTCATGCTTTCTCAAAACCAAGTTGCATATGCATCATCTGCGGCACCAGTTACAATACATGAAGTCGACTACGAGGAAGAAGAGATTGTTATCAATAACAATAATAACACCAAAATTTTCTTTGCAACAGAAAAGGATGCTGCAAAAGGAAATTGGGATGTTATGCTTGCAGATAAGAATGCAGATGATACCTTAGCAGATACCTCTAGGATTGATTTTTCATGGGTTTCGGCTTCTTCTGAAAATGCCATAGTGATTATGGGTGGAGATGACTCACAGGGTGTACAACGCAGGGTTGTTTTAAAAAAGAGAACCACGAAGCTTGAGATATCAATTAATTATTCTACTATAAATTCATTGGCTAAAAGTGAAACGATAGCCTCCCTGATAAATATCATGTCCACCGCAGGGACCGGTGAAGAACCGATCGACTATAAGGCGCTGGAATGGAAAAAGGGTGAGGGCGGAAAATGGAAGGATATTGACGACCTGACCGTTGCTCAGTTAGAAAAATATCAGATCAAAGGAACCGATCTTTATTTTCGTATTATGGCAGTAAATGATATCACTGATGATACGGATTCTTCGAATATTATCTATCCCAATGGAAGTAAAGGCAGTCGGGCTAGTAGTGAAACGAGATTGAAGGTTGCCAAGAAAGCTACATCAACAGCGGTTAGTATCGATGGCAAGAAATTTACAGCAGATATTAAGTATGGTAAAGAATATAGAGTCACTATAAATGGCGAACGCACCAAAAAGTGGATTAAGGTATTGGATCGCTCGGTTAAACGGGTATCCCTCGTTGATATTGTGAAACAATTAGGTGATAGCTCCAATGGTTTGACCGATCCCTTCCCTGCTATGACCCTAGAAATTCGCAGTTATGCCACGGAGAAGGCAGCAGCCTCCAAGATTACCGAAGTAATATTAAACGCTCAGAGAGTGTTAAGAAATAATCAGGTTATCGAAGGTGAGGCCCCTGTGCCTGCTGTCCTAGGGGATTCGAATATCTATATCTACTATAACGGAGATAAGAATATGGTAGTAACCATTCCTTCTGCCTCATCTACCAATCCATATGAGTACAGTATAGTAAAACCGGGAGACTCTCTAGATATAGAACGAGCAAGCTGGTCCTCCATAACCAAATCTACCGCGGTTAAAATTCTAAGCAATAGAGCAGTGGAGGATGGAATTCTATACATAAGGCAGAAAGAGATTAAATATAAGAAAGCAACAAAGACCGCTCCGGCGATCGGATATCAGCTAGCATCTACCTATGTATCTCATCTGATTAAGTACCCTGCGGTCCCTGAGATAGATGATCTTGACTATACCTATGTTAAAGGATTGACCAACCCGGAGATTACCTTTGATGTACGTTTAAATAAGATTGGTGGAGCACCTTTTGAAACTAAAATTAAGAATATAAAGCTAGGAACGAAAGAGATTCTATTTGATCAGGTTCTTACACCAAGCATTTCTGATCCAATCGATATAACAAAAGCATATATTATTACCGTTACACTGGACAGTGGAACCTTAGCAGCTATGGGAAATACCTACGGACGGGCATTAACAATTACGTTTGAGAATGGTACCATCAATAAAACCTCGGTAAAGCTAACCATTAAGAACCCTTCTGAAGCACTTCTTTTGACAGCGACTCCAGAGCAGGGAACAGTTAAAGGCACCACCAAGGTGAAAATCACAGGAACACTTGGCACTGGAAATATTTATGGATATTACTTCAGTGATACAGAGGTGTTGAAGGTCTATGAAGAAGGATTTGCAGGATTACCACCCTATACGGTTTATAATTCAGATGATAATATTACAACTGGAGCTGGATATATCATAATGATGGAGATTAATCCAACCGCCAAGACCATTGTTAAGTACAAATGCATTGCAATTACATCGGCTGATATTATGCCTTAGGTGAAATACAAACTTATTATGTACATAGTTTTATAAACGAACCATATAACAGGAACAGAAATGAGGAAAGTAATGATTACGGTCAGTGTATGTATGATTGTGAAAAATGAGGAGGCGGTCCTTGCTAGATGCCTGGACTGTCTTCAGGGATTAGCAGACGAAATCATAATTGTAGATACGGGTTCTACGGATCTTACGAAACAAATTGCTGCCCGCTATACGGACAAAATATATGATTTTACCTGGATTGACGATTTTGCAGCTGCAAGAAATGAATCGCTTAGTAAAGCAACGATGGATTACATCTATATTGCTGATGCGGATGAGGTGATCGATGAGGAGAATCGGGAGAGATTTCGCATCCTCAAAGAAACCCTTTTGCCGGAGATTGATATTGTTCAGATGAAATATGCCAACCAACTGGAATTTAATACGACCTATAATTTTGATGTGGAATATCGCCCGAAGCTATATAAACGATTGAGAAGCTTTCAATTTACGGATCCGGTTCATGAAAGTGTTATTTTATCACCGATTATCTACGATAGTGATATTATTATTCATCACAAAGCCACCAGTAATCATGCAGCAAGGGATTTTAGAACATTTCAAAAAGCGATTAAGAAGAATGGAAAGCTATCAACGAAGCTTTATGAGATGTATGCAAGAGAGTTATTTATCGCTGGTAATGACCAGGATTTCATCGATGCAATCTCATACTATGAGAGTATGGCGGAACAGGGTGATCAAACTGAGCGAGAGCGAAAAATCTATGAATGTGTATTGACCAAGGCCTATCGTATCAAGAAGGATATGCTGGGAATGATGAAATACAGCCTTAAAAACCTAGCAGAAGGGAAAGCCTCCTCCGAGGTATGCTATGAGTTAGGAGCGTTTTTCCTAAGCCAAGGAGACATTAAGGAGGCAACCATTTGGTTTTATAATGCAGCATATGAAACAGAAGCTGAGTTAAATATTCGTTATAATGGAGATTATCCATTGGAAGGTCTAGCTCAATGCTATCATCAGTTGGGTAATAGGGAACAGGAAGAAGCTTATCAAGACTTAAGCAAGGCGTGGTATAATGAAAATATGAGGTGATTTTACTTGACTGAGAATATCAGAAGTATATTTGAACAGAATATCCGCCTGCTGAAGGGTCTTGATATGACGATTTTTCATCTTAGGGAGCAGCAGTTGGAGAAAGCCCTGGCCCTTCTGGCTGATTCAGCGGATCGGATGAAGGCTTCCATAGAGGCTGTTATTAAAAACAAAGAGTATTTTAACCTGGTTTCGGAGGAGTCTGTGCTAGAAATGCTCTCCGGCATCTTAAGTGCCTGGAAGAATCGTGATTATGTCCTTTTAGCAGACTTTCTGGAACTGCAGATGGTTAGCTTCCTGTGTGGAGTACAAGAGTTAATCATAAGCAAGGAAGAAAAGGAATTCATAGCAAATGATTTGGAAAGCCAGTTCATATTATTTGGTGAACATAAATATTCTAGTAATATGAAGGGTTTAGTTGAGAAGGGGATTGGCTTCGATGGAGTAAATCTGGATATGATCCCGACAACGAAGTTACTGGAGGATGGATACCGGGTGGAGTTTACCTCCTGTGGACTTATGACTCTGGTAGCAGAGAATGCTGGTCTGCAATTTTATTTCCATACGAATAGTAGAGTCCATTCCGAATCAATTATTTTGGCCTCCCGTTGGCATGAAGAAGGTATTAACAAATATATTATTTATGGCTTTGGCATGGGATATCATATCAATATGCTTCAGGAGTTAGCTCCAGAGGCAGAAATCGAACTATATGAAGCGGATATGAATGTGATTAAATTGGCAGCAGCTTTTAGCAATATGAATGAGCTGGTAAATATGGAGAGGATAACCTTCATCTATGATCCTGATTTTAGCCAGTTACAAAGCAGACTGAGCCACAAGACTTCAGAGGAGCGGTTTATCCTTCATTATCCTTCGTATCAAAACATCCGAAGTGACGAGGGAAGGAAAATGCTGGAAAGCTATATTCCCTGGTCTAAAAACTTATAAACCAGTTGATACTTTAGGTAACGTACGAAGTCTTGGCTTGAGTATCTAATAAATATTAGTAGGAGGAATAAATATGTTTTACATTCTAATCGTTCTTGCTGTTGTTGCTCTAGAGTATAAATTGAAGAACCACATAGATAGAACGATGGAGCTCGGTGAAAAGAAAGCAATATGTAATGGCAAGATCATACTGAAGAAGCAGTATAACCGAGGAATGTTTCTGAATTTCATGGAGAATAAGGTCGATATAGTTAAGAAGGTAACCGTAGCGATCCTAGGTTTTCTCATTCTCATCTTTGCTTGCCTTTTACCTAGGAAGGGTAATCGGCTTCTAAAGCTGGGATTGTCCCTATGTTTAGGTGGAGCCATCAGTAACGTATCGGATCGCTTGCAAAAAGGCCATGTAATTGATTATTTTAGTTTTAATTGTAAGAAGTTGAAAACGATAGTTTTTAATATCTCTGATATGTGTATCTTTGCAGGTGCTTTTCTGTTATTACTTGATTCTCTCTTAACCGAAAGAGTGATTGATTGCGATACCGATCTCTGAACCTATAGTGAGCCGCTTGACAGAGGCCAGATAAAAAATCTTAGAACTCCAACCATGTTATCAATGGTTGGAGTTATTTTATGTGTTTAACAAAATAAGCAAATCGGTATTTGAATACAGATTATGGAAGATGGTAATTAATAGAATAACGAATGCTGATTTAAAATCGGAATCTACAGTGAAAATAATCTGTAATTGATGAGAGACACAGTTTGTACACAGAATTTTAAGAACAATTTAATTGATTTATGGCTAGACTATGGGTATAATGATTATACAGTTAACATATGGAAGTTATAGGAATTCAATTATTGATGATCGCTATATCGCTAGTATAAGTTCAACTAAGAAAGATATAAGATCATCTAGGAAGATATAAGTTCATCTATGAAAGATATAAGATCATCTATGAAAGATATAAGTTCATATAGGATTGATATCGGATCAGTATTAAGAAGATAAGTAAATTTAGTCAGAAAACGAAAAAAATAATAGTATAAATATAAGATAAACAAATGCAAACAGAAATATGATTAAATAATTAGGATAGAAATAAGTGAAATTAGTTAAACATATTAAGCAAAATAGGATA
Organism: uncultured Herbinix sp.; assembly: GCA_964391115.1. Classification (GTDB taxonomy): domain Bacteria; phylum Bacillota; class Clostridia; order Lachnospirales; family Lachnospiraceae; genus Mobilitalea. The sequence continues at coordinate 9,045 of CAYMLE010000055.1, forward strand.
AACATATTAAGCAAAAATAGGATAAACAAATCAAGCAAATAGGATAAACAAACAAGCAGAAATAGGATAATAAATCCAGATAGAAATACGAAAACAATTTAAGGCAGAAAAGTGTTAGTAAATCAAGAAAAATGCAATATTTAGGACAAATGCTATCAGAAGAAAATGATAGTAGGTTAGAAAGATTTATGATAGACAAGAAAGACATATATTAGGAGGATTGAATGGACAATAATAATAAAAACAAACCAAATAAAAATGGTTTACCAAATAAATCTGCGATTATTATAACCTTAATATCAGCACTATTTATTTGGTATGTGTTTACTTTGGTAACGGATCAAATTCGCGAAAGCACCAACATAGAGAAAACCTATGATGAATTCGAGATTATGCTAGATGCTGGTGAATTAAAGCGAGTTGATATCCAAGCAGATAGAATCATTTTCGAGCCAAAAGTGCAGCCGAATCAGAGCTATGATATATCCTATTATACTGGTAATTTGTTTGGCTTTAATTCGGAGCTATCCACGAAGCTCAGAGAAGTTAAGACGGAGCATGGACTGGAATATACGGTTAAGGTCGTAGACAATAGAACATCCATTTTCGAGACGATTATCTCGATGTTCCTACCCTTTATATTAATCTATGTGGTAATGTGGTTCTTGTTTAAGGCCATCTCAAAAAATAGCGGTGGGGTTATGGGTGTTGGAAAAAGCAACGCCAAGGTATATGTAGAAAAGCAGACTGGAGTAACCTTTAAGGATGTAGCTGGCCAGGAAGAGGCGAAGGAATCCCTGACTGAGATCGTTGATTTCCTCCATAATCCTTCAAAATATACCCGGATTGGTGCCAAGCTTCCAAAGGGTGCTCTGTTGGTAGGACCTCCAGGAACTGGTAAAACCTTATTAGCAAAGGCAATTGCCGGAGAAGCGAAGGTTCCCTTCTATTCTCTATCTGGTTCGGATTTTGTGGAGATGTTTGTTGGTGTCGGTGCTTCCAGGGTAAGAGATTTATTTAAGCAGGCTCAGCAACAGGCTCCCTGTATCATATTTATTGACGAGATTGATGCTATCGGTAAAAGCAGGGATTCTCATTATGGTGGCGGGAATGACGAGAGAGAGCAGACCCTTAACCAGCTGCTTTCCAATATGGATGGTTTTGATTCCTCTAAGGGACTGGTCGTACTGGGTGCAACCAATCGCCCTGAGGTGTTGGATAAAGCATTGCTTCGTCCCGGTCGATTTGATCGCCGTATCATCGTAGATAAACCAGATTTGAAGGGACGAATTGATATCCTACGGGTGCATTCGAAGAATGTTTTGATGCATGACTCCGTTGACTTAGAAGCGATTGGTAGGGCTACCAGCGGTGCGGTCGGTTCGGACCTCGCTAATATGATAAATGAAGCTGCTATTCTTGCAGTTAAGCAGGGTAGAACGGTAGTAACTCAGGAGGATTTGTTTGAGTCTGTTGAGGTGGTTATTGCTGGTAAGGAGAAAAAGGATCGAATTCTTAGTAAGGAAGAGAAGAAGATTGTTGCTTATCATGAGGTAGGCCATGCCTTAGTTACAGCACTACAAAAGAATGCGGAGCCAGTACAAAAGATTACCATTGTACCCAGAACCATGGGTTCTCTTGGTTATGTTATGCAGGTTCCAGATGAAGAGAAATACTTAATGAGCCAGGAGGATATTCTGACCAGAATTGTAACCTTGTTTGGCGGCCGTGCAGCTGAGAAGCTTGTTTTTGATTCCATTACAACTGGTGCTTCCAGTGATATTGAGAAGGCTACCTCACTAGCTAGAGCTATGGTTACTCAGTATGGTATGTCCGAACGATTTGGCCTGATGGGTCTTGAATCCGTAGAGAACCGGTACTTAGATGGCAGAGCAGTTCAAAATTGTGGAGATGAAACCGCAGGTGATATAGATAAAGAGGTAATGAGGATTCTAAAGGACTGCTACACTAAGGCAGAAGCTCTATTAGCTGGAAACCGAGAGGTTATGGATAAGATTGCTGACTTTTTAATTACAAAGGAAACCATCACCGGAGCAGAATTTATGAAGATTTATCGTGAGGTAAAGGGTTTACCTGAGGAGGATACAACAGAAGGTAAAGAAATTGAATCTGAAGCAGTCGAGTCCAATGTAGCTACAGAAACAGTTACAGAAGCGGTTCAACCAATCACTGATGAGACAAATCATTCAGAAACGAATGCTTTAAATAATAAGGCAGAAAAGGTAGAGACAAATAATAAATCATCAGAAATGACAAGTAACTTGTAAGAAGCATTAAAGACTCCTGTAGAAGATGGGTCTCAAATGGATATTTAAACAGTTCAGACAAATAAGTATATTGACAATAGGACTGAGGTGTTACTACGCTTTGTGTATGTGTGGTAATACGTCAGTCCTTTTATGTCATATAAGAAGCTGAAAAGCAATACGCTTGACAAACATGAAGACCAGTGGGTTGTTTCATGAAATGAATCTGTGCTATAATCTACTGTAGGAAGAATTTTTTCTAGATAATGCAAGTAATTAAAATATAGTATAAGAAAAATGAATTTTAACCAGAGAAATAAACTCGCGTTCTATATATAGGAGATAAGCATGTTTAATATAGAAGAAGAATTGAAAAAGCTCCCAGCTAAACCTGGAGTTTATATCATGCGGGATAAGAAGGATACCATTATTTATATCGGTAAAGCGATTATTCTGAAAAATAGGGTTCGGCAGTATTTTCAAAACAGCCGGAATCTATCTCCAAAGATACGGAAGATGGTTGAGCATATCGACCATTTTGAATATATCATAACGGATTCGGAGCTGGAGGCTCTTGTTTTAGAATGTAACCTAATTAAGGAGCATCGACCGAAATACAATACCAAGTTAACGGATGATAAATCCTATCCCTATATCCAGGTTACAGTTAACGAAGCCTATCCAAGAGTCTTGTTTTCCAGGGAGATGAAGAAGGATAAATCCAAATATTTTGGTCCCTATACCAGTATCACTGCAGTAAAGGACATCCTAGATTTACTAAGAAAAATATATAAAATTCGAACCTGCAACCGAAACCTACCGAAAGATATCGGTAAGGAGAGACCCTGCTTGTATTATCATCTAGGTCAGTGTGATGCTCCCTGTCAGGGTTATATCTCTGAGGACTCCTATCGGACCAACATCAATGAGGTAATTGAATTTCTTGGTGGAAATTACACTCGAGTGGAGAAAATGTTGGAACGCCAGATGGAGGAAGCTTCCGAAAACCTAGAGTTTGAAAAGGCAGCTCAGGTCAGGGATCTTCTTGGAAGCGTAAGACAGATTGCCAATAAACAGAAAATCACTAATACCGATCAGGGTGATCGGGATGTTATCGCCTTTGCCAGAGAGAAGGATGAGGCTGTAGTCCAAACCTTCTTTATCCGGGGCGGAAAACTAATTGGAAGGGATAATTATCATCTATCTGGAGTTGAGGGTGAGAGTGATACCCTGGTTATGACCAGCTTTATCAAGCAGTTCTATGCCGGAACCCCCTATTTACCGAAAGAGATTTTCCTTGGTACAGAGGTAGAGGAGGAGGAACTGATTACGGAATGGCTTAGTGCCAGAAGAGGTCAGAAGGTTCATCTGAAAGTACCGAAGAAGGGGGAAAAGGAGAGGCTTGTAGAGCTGGCCCGCAAGAATGCAGAGCTAGTGCTTCATCAGGATGTGGAGAAGATGAAGAGGGAAGAGGCCAGGACCACTGGAGCCCTTCGGGATTTGGCTACTATTTTGGATAATCCCTTAATTGAACGAATTGAATCCTTTGATATCTCGAATACTGCAGGTTTTGAAACGGTAGGATCTATGGTGGTATATGAGAATGGAAAGCCAAAGAAAGCAGATTATCGTAAATTTAAGATTAAAACCCTACATGGACCGGATGATTATGCAGCCATGTATGAGATGCTGACCAGAAGATTTACCCATGGTCAAAAGGAACATCAGGAGATGAAGGAAAAGATGCTGGATGAAGCACTTGGGAGTTTTACCAGATACCCGGATTTGATTCTGATGGATGGAGGAAAAGGCCAGGTAGGAGTTGCCCTGAAGGTATTATCGGAGTTAAATATGAATATACCCGTCTGTGGTATGGTTAAGGATGATAATCATCGGACTAGAGGGCTTTATTATAATAATAAAGAACTTCCAATTGATAGGGGAAGTGAACTATTTCGCCTGATCACGCGAATCCAGGATGAGACCCATCGGTTCGCCATTGAATATCATAGATCCCTTAGGCAGAAGGCCCAGGTCCGATCCATATTGGATGATATCAATGGAATTGGTCCCACAAGAAGAAGAGCCTTGATGAAGCATTTTAAATCCTTAGAGGCGGTTCAGGGAGCAGAGGTAGAGGATATTATGAAGGTTCCTTCCATGAATCGTAAGGCAGCAGAACAGGTATATGACTTTTTTCATACAAAGGCACAGCATTAAGCATTTACAGTAATGCTTTAAGTATGTTAGAATGTGAAGCAGAAATATGGTACAATCATAGTGATTTTATCATGTAATTGAAGTGTAGGGTAATAAAATCAACATTATAGAGCGCAACGTAATTGAAACGCAATAGAAATGCAATAGAAATACAGTAGAAATACAATAGAACGCAATAGCAACGTAATTGAAATACAGTAGAAATACAATTGAAACGCAATAGAAATGCAATAGAAATACAGTAGAAATACAATAGAACGCAATAGCAACGTAATTAAAACGCAATAGAAGAGAATGCAATAGAAATGCTATAGAAGTACAATGAAATGTAATAGATAAAGCTTTGCTATCCCTGATAAAAATAAGGAGGTTCAATATGTACACTGTAGAATTGGTTAGTTTAATTGAAAAGATGAATTTGGAAAACTGCACGCCGACCATTGATATACAAAGCATTAAGATATCACAACCGGATGTAAACCGTCCGGCATTGCAGTTAGCAGGCTTCTTTGATCATTTTGATTCTGAGAGGGTTCAAGTCATAGGTTATGTAGAACAGGCTTATATGAATAAAGTTGGCAAGGAGCAGGGACTAAAAATCTTAAGTAGACTGATGGACTACAAGGTTCCTTGTATTGTCTTTAGTAGAAATATGGATATTCCGGAGGAGTTTATTGAACTAGCCAATGAGAAGGAAATTCCTCTTCTTAGGACAGCGAAAACAACCTCTTCATTCATGGCAGAGGTAATACGTTGGATGAATGTAGAACTGGCGCCCAGAATTACGATTCATGGTGTTCTTGTAGATGTATATGGAGAAGGAATATTAATCACGGGAGAAAGTGGCATTGGTAAAAGTGAAGCTGCTCTGGAGCTGATTAAGAGAGGTCATCGTCTGGTAGCGGATGATGTGGTAGAGATTAAGAAGGTAAGTGATGAGACCTTGATTGGAACGTCACCGGATATTACCAGACATTTTATCGAACTACGGGGCATCGGTATTATCGATGTGAAGACCTTATTCGGTGTAGAAAGTGTAAAAAATACTCAATCCATTGATCTTGTCATTAAGCTAGAGGAGTGGAGCAGGGATAAGCAATATGACCGACTGGGTCTTGAGGAACAATACATTGAGTATCTTGGCAATAAAGTAGTATGCCATAACATTCCGATCCGTCCAGGAAGAAACCTAGCTATTATTTGTGAAGCTGCGGCAGTTAACTATCGTCAGAAGAAGATGGGTTATAATGCTGCTCAAGAGATATATAATCGTGTAACCAATAGCCTCAAGAGAACAGATAACTAAGAATACAAGGGGAGAGTGTGGACTATGGAACAACGTAGTTCACACTCAGAAATTTGTGCTGATGCCTAAATCCACGGTTTTTTAGCAGAATGGAGGAGCGTGTGGAACAGTTTTGTTTTGGTGTAGATGTTGGAGGAACCGCTGTTAAAACCGGTCTATTTAATTCGAAAGGTCAATTGCTTAAAAAGTGGGATTTTCCTACGAGGAAAGCAAAAGATGGGAAGGAAATATTATCGGACATATCGGATTTTATTAAACTGAAAATCAATGAGGAAAAGTTAAATCAAAAAGCAATTATCGGTATTGGAATTGGACTTCCAGGTCCTGTCCGTGAACATGGTGAGGTTCTGGAGCTGCCAAATCTGGGTATGGGTCATTTTAATATTGAGAAAGAACTGAGAGAGCTCACCGGCCTCAAAGTGAAAGCCGGTAATGATGCCAATGTTGCAGCCCTAGGTGAATACTGGCAAGGCAGTGGCGTGGGATGTAAGAGCATGATACTGATTACACTTGGTACCGGTATCGGCGGGGGAATTGTTCTTAACGGATCAATTCTGTCAGGAGATAATGGTGCTGCTGGAGAGATTGGACATATATTTGTAAATAAAGAAGAACAAAATGCTTGTGGTTGTGGAAAATGCGGCTGCCTTGAGCAGTATGCTTCTGCGACTGGGATTGTTCGTATCGCCTTGGCAAAGCTAACCTCCACCAAGGAGCCCTCGATGCTTCGTGAACTGGGTGAAATAAGTGCAAAAAATGTGTTTGACTATGCGAAAAAGGGAGATGCCATTGCCTTAGAGGTTATCAATACGGCATTAGGTTATCTCGGACAGGCGTTAGCCCATGTCGCCCAGATCATTGATCCACAATTGTTTGTTATCGGTGG